>JACMLK010000351.1 GCA_014379665.1 Saprospiraceae bacterium
AATATCAATATGTTGCCTGTATGCGTTGTTTTCAGACAATGCTAATACGTCATTTTCCTCAGTTGTACTTCTATGCCTTTCATTCTGTTCTAAGACATTTGAGATCCGGTCAACTGAATTTGCTGTAATTGTCTGGTTAACAGGATTGGTGATTTCTTTGTTTCTCTCAATTTCATAATTTTTTATAAGTTGAGCTTCACCTGTTTTTTGCACTGTCTGTGATTGATTTTCCAACATGGATGTGGTTGAACCCACACCATTATTGGTTATATTTTGAACTGATTTATTCGTATTTTTTTGACTGTCAGACGTTAAAATAGTATTTGTTGTGTTGTAATCAGTGATAAGTAAAACCAAGGCCAAAAGAATTATGAAGCCGGTGGTTGTAAAAAGCAACGGTATTATCCCCCTGCCATTTTTTCCTGATGCCGGTAATTTTGATGCAATACTCTCCCAGGAGCCAGCCGGAACATCCACAGTATGATGCTCCAATTTATTTCTGAATATCTTGTCAAAATGGTTCATATGGCAATTTTATACAGTTCATGGACTTTTTCCTGAAGAATTCTCCGCGCTTTTACCAACTGAGATCTGGATGTCGATTCTTCAATATTTAATAACTCTCCGATCTCCTTATGTGAAAATCCTTCAATGGCAAATAAATTGAATACCATTCTGTAGCCATCCGAAAGTGAAGAAATCAATTTAATGAGTTCTTCTTCAGAAAGCACAGAAAAAACTTCAGGTACCGCACTATCTTCTTTTATATGATCAAGACCAATATCTTCATGGCTAACAGATTTTTTATTATTGTTCTTAATAGCTGTATTGATAATAATCCTTCGCACCCATCCTTCAAATGAACCGTTATGTTCGAATTCGTGCAGGTGAGTAAAAACTTTAACAAAAGAATCCTGTAAAATATCTTCTGCTTCCAGGCGATGTCTGGTGTACCGGATACAAACCGCCATCATCTTCCCCGCATACATATTGAAAATATCCCTCTGAGCCATCCTGTCTCCTGATAGACAAGCTTTGATGAGATCTTTCTCTGTTCTGCCGTTAAGTAATAATGGTGACATGAAATAATAATCTTTGTTTTATTCTAAAAAGAATGACGTTCAACAACTGATCCGGCACCCAGATATAAACTTTTAATTATCTACAATTATTGCGTCATCAATCTGCTCATTTCCATCTCCGTCATGATCATCCTGACCTGCTGTCTTTGCCGGATCTTTAGGTTTGGATGTGCCAGCGTCTGTAATCGTTATTTTTCCTTCACTGAAGGCATCATATTGCCCATCTGCATATTGAGAAGCTTTTGAAAAAAAATCGTCCTTTGAATCCAACAGTGATCCCCCCGTCGTCAATGTATCATCAGCAAAATCTTTTTTGGGTTTGGCGTTTTCCTCCGCCAAATAAGCTTCTGCCTTCTCAACAGTGGCATCAAATTTTTTACCTATGGCTTCCGCTACATCTTTGGCTTTGTCTGTCAGGATTTCTTTAGCTTCGCTGATTTTATCCCATGACTTATCAGAAACTTCCAGTACTTTTTCTCCGACATTTTCTGAAATGTCAGCTGCCTTTTCTACCAATGATTCGCCACCCTCCATTACTTTATTTCCAACCTGTGCAGCTATGCTTCCGGCTTTCTGTACCATTTCGTTTGCCGCAAGTTTCTCTATAGTGTTGCTGGCTAAGTTTTTTGTCTTTTCAAAGATATTATCTTCAGAAACTTTCAAAGTTTCAGATACAGGAACATCAGTCTCGGATGTATTTTTATATGAAGATTCGACAAATTCAGTAGAATCGATGGCTTCATCTTTTGTTTTTTCAACCATATCTGAATCATTCGTGCTTACATTTTCAACTAAATCATCTTTTTTATCACCCATTTTAGATGCCAAATCTGATGTAGCAGATTTTGTTTTATCTATGGCCTGGCCAGCAACAATCGCAGCATCAAAGGCCATATTTTTTGCTTTATCCACTGTAGACGAAGTTGCAGAAACTGTTTTTTCGTAGGCGTTTTCAGCCAGATCACCGGCCTTATCTACTACGGTTGAAGCTGCAGCTTTAGTCTTATCATATACATTTCCCGCCACATTTGAAGCATCCGAAGCGACATTTTTAATTTTTTCTGAAGCAGTGTCGGCCATATCGTCAATTTTGTCAAAAGCTACATGGGCAGCTTCCTTAGTTTGCTCATAGACATTTCCTGCTTTTTCCGCAGCATCTGAAGCCATTTCTTTAGCTTTGTCCCAAACTATTTCAGCTGAACTTTCTACTTTATCAATAGTGACATTTGCTTTTTCGATGACTGACTCTCTCAATCCTGATGTTTTTTCAGAAAGATCATTTAAAGTTCCTTTTGCAGCATCTGCTATATCTCCGGCCTTTTCTTTTGAGTACTCCACCGTTTTCTCAACCGCTGACTTAGCAACTGATTCAGTAGTAAAAAATAATCTTTTCAGAGAACTTAAAAAACTCATTTGATAGTGTAATTTTGCTATTTAATATAATGTCGTAAAATTAAGGTATTTAAGTGTAAAAAAGTTCAATTTACAATACTTATTTTATATAAAAAACGAGATATGACATTATTAAAATTATTTTGAACTTCTGATTTGCTTTAGTTGGTGTAAATTTACCGTTTTATGACTGATTTATTGAATAAATGAATGTAAAACAATCAGATTGAGTGGGTTAAAATCCTTTTTTAGAGATACTGTCATTTA
>JACMLK010000352.1 GCA_014379665.1 Saprospiraceae bacterium
AATTAATTATAAAAATATATTACAAATAATTTTAATATGTTATTTACACCTTATATCTTTGTTTCAGATTTGAAAAGCCAATCACATATTTAACAACTAAAAGTATATTATATATAAGGATATTTTTACAGGAAGGTTTACATTAATTTCGGTCACTTATGGTGTTTCCTGTTTAAATAGTTAATTGCTTTTGAGTTTGTCAAAATATGTCTGGTTAATAAATGAACTAGGAGTATTTAATTTAAAAAACCGATTATTAATCATGACTGTTAAAAAACAAAAACCGAAGTCCAGTTCGACTCCCAAGTTCAACTGGCGGGATGAAAGACTACCAAAAATATTGGGCGTTATTTTAATTCTAACCGCAATCTATCTGGCCATTTCTTTTGTATCATATTTATATACCTGGAAGATGGATCAGGACAAAGTGCTCAAATTCTCTTGGGGCATGCTTCTTCAGGCAGACCTCAGTGTCCAGAACTGGCTTGGAAGACTTGGTGCCATCATTTCCAATGCTTTCTTTTATTGGGGATTTGGATTACCATCTATGATGGTGGTAGTTTTGCTCATTAGATTTGGACTTGACCTTATAAGAAGAAAATCTCTTATTCCATTTGCCATATTTGCCCGAAATTCTTTTGTCATTATGGCATTTTTCTCATTACTGTTTGAATTTATTTTTCGCAAGTCAGATTTTACGTGGGGTGGAGCATTTGGTGAAAGTACCTGCTTCTGGCTGACCAATTTTATCGGGCAAATCGGATTATTTTTCTTATTGCTATTTACCATGATGGCTTATTTCATGTGGAGATTTAATCCGAATCTTGATAATCTTACATTTTCAAACCCTCTTGCAGGCATCAGCATGCCATCATTTGACTTTTTTAAAGGAATGGAGGCATCAGATTTTCAACCTAAAAAAACCAAAAGTACAGTTGAAAACATTACGGACGATATAGAAGAATTGTTTTTACAAACACTTAGGCCCTCTGGTTCATATCAAGAGAGAGCCATCCCACCGACCCAGGCTAATGCAAAGGCAGGATCAAACCACCACGAGTTGGAGTTTGAACTGCCTGCTGCAGCGGCAACCGGAAAGAATCCTGAATTGGAATTGGATTTTGACGAAGAAATTGACTCCGTTCTGATAGGAAAGGATGATTTGAATCTTTCGGGGTACAATGGCCTGGCCACCGTACCCGTGTCTCCTGAATCACAGATTGAAGCTATCAAACTCCAGGATGATATGGAGCCTTATGATCCCACGCTGGATCTTTCAAAATACAAAATGCCGCATACGGAGTTACTGCTGGAATATGATGATCAAAAAGTAGAAGTGGACCGGTCTGAACTGGAGGCAAATAAAGACCAGATCATTGCCACATTGTTGAATTATAAAATAGAGATCACCAAAATAAGAGCCACCATCGGACCGACAGTAACGTTATATGAGATAGTTCCTGCTCCCGGAGTGAAGATATCAAAAATTAAAAATCTGGAAGATGATATTGCGCTGAGTCTTTCTGCATTGGGAATCAGAATCATTGCCCCGATTCCTGGAAAGGGTACCATCGGTATCGAAGTACCAAATAAAAACAAACAGATCGTATCACTGAAAGAAGTGCTCATGTCTGAGAAATTTACACAATCCAAGATGGCACTACCTATCGCACTTGGGAAGACCATCTCAAACGAAGTTTTCGTAGCTGATCTGGCTAAAATGCCGCATCTGCTTGTCGCAGGTGCAACCGGTCAGGGAAAGTCAGTAGGTATCAATACCATTCTGATGTCTTTACTTTACAAAAAACATCCCTCACAGGTTAAACTTGTGCTGATAGACCCTAAGAAAGTGGAACTATTTCCTTACGGAAATCTGGATCAGCATTTTCTTGCCTTTCTTCCTGATCAGGACGAACCAATCATCACCGAAACCAGCAAAGTGATCAATACACTTAATTCACTTTGTATAGAGATGGATGACAGGTACGACCTTCTCAAAAAAGCAAGAGTGAGGAATCTTAAGGAGTACAATGAAAAATTTACAGATAGAAAATTGAGTCCAAATGAAGGACACAAATTTTTACCTTATATCGTTTTAGTAATCGATGAGTTTGCTGATTTGATCATGACAGCAGGAAAAGAAGTGGAATTGCCTATAGCCAGACTGGCACAATTGGCAAGGGCCATTGGTATCCACCTTATTATTGCAACTCAAAGACCATCTGTCAATATCATCACTGGTACTATAAAAGCAAATTTCCCTGCCAGACTTGCGTTTAAAGTGACTTCAAAAATAGACTCGAGGACCATTCTGGATGGCGGTGGAGCAGACCAATTAATAGGAGCAGGAGATATGTTGCTGAGCATCGGCAGCGCTGCGGTAAGGCTGCAATGTGCATTTGTTGATACGCCTGAAGTGGAAGAGGTCATTAAGTTTATTGCAGACCAACCCGGATTCCCTGAACCATTTTATCTTCCGGAATATAAAAATGATGATATTGATAGCGGGAATTCTGATCTGAAGATGTCTGATCTTGATGAAAATTTTGATGAAGCAGCACGCCTTATTGTTTCTTCACAACATGGATCGACTTCTCAGATACAACGTAAAATGCAATTGGGTTACAATCGGGCTGGACGTATTATGGATCAGATGGAGCAATTGGGAATTGTAGGACCTGCACAGGGAAGCAAACCGAGAGAAGTCCTGTTTTATTCATTAGATGAACTGAATAATTTTCTCACTAATCTTAAAAACAGATAGTCCTTCGTATATCTACATAATCTTTTAATTTACCCGGATCATATAATTTTGATTCGGGTATTTTTTTTATTTCAGCCCTTAGTAGAAATGTGAGAAAACTATCTGATGCAATCAAATACTTGTTTTTTGGGGTTTACTGATTTTTCTTAATTAGAGTCGATTGATTCTGATATTTTCAGTGAATTGAACATGGAATTATGATGAATCCATACTTTTTAACATACCATTGACGTTTTTTTTGTAACTATGACATTGAAATATTTGTCTTATTAAAAAAGTGTACATGAACAAATGGTTTGTATGTTTAAGTTGTTTGATATTGTCAGCCGGAATAATGGCACAAAGTACTTACAACAGCAGTAAAGAAAGTGATCCCAAAGCAAAAGTATTACTGGATAAATTAAAAAAACAATTTGACTCCTATAAATCTATGGAAGTGAAATTTGGTATGGAAATTGAACTTCCAGGTCAAAAAAAAGAAATCCAGAATGGTATCGTTATCCAGGATGGCAAGAAATATCTGATTAAAATGAATGATCAGGAAATTTATGCTGATGGTAAAACCGTTTGGGTTTATCTGAAAAAAAATAAAGAAGTACAGATCACTGATATGGATGTATCAGAAGGTTCTGATCAAATGTCTCCAAAACAGATGTTGAGACTCTACGAAAATAAAGAATTTGCCTATATGATCTCAGATGAAAGACGTGTAGAAAATCAGCAACTGGTTGATATTGAATTCAAACCATTGTCAAAGAAATCTGAATATACAAAAATGCGTCTTACTGTTGACAGTAAAGCAAATAAAATGGTATCTTTGCATGTCTTTTCAAGAGATGGATCGCGTTACAAACTTAAAGTAAATGATATCACAGCAAACAAAAAATATGAGCCCGGAATGTTTGCATTTAACCCAAAAGCAGTACCGGGAGTTCATATTGAAGATCTGAGGATGGATTAATAGAACCAATTCAGTTACTCAGTTTACCAACCAGCGATTCTTGGTTTCAACCTCCAGGAATCGCTTTTTAATTTCCACCCAAAAGTCATTGTAATATTTCATACTAAACCATTTCCAAAGCTATGCAAATATTGTTCGAAGATGATCACCTCATTGCTGTTAATAAACCCAACGGTATTTTTGTGCATCGTACATCTCTCGACCCGGAAGCAACAGTTTTTGTAGTGCAGGAAGTCAGAAACATAGTCGGGAAACATGTATATCCGGTGCACAGACTGGATAGAAAGACCTCAGGCGTCATAGTATTGGCAAAGTCAAAAGAGGTTCAGAGTGAGCTCAATAGTTCATTCAGAGACAGAGAGATTGAGAAAAGTTATCTGGCTATCGTCAGAGGATATACCGACGAGAAAGGACACATTGACTACCCACTTACCAATGATAGCGGCAAAATACAGGAAGCACTTACCGATTTTGAAACTTTACAACACATGGAAATTGATCTAAATTCCGGTACATTTCCAACATCCAGATATTCCTTGATCCGAATATTTCCTTTAACCGGCCGAAGACATCAAATCAGAAGGCATCTTGCCCATATTCTTCATCCCATCATTGGTGACAGACCACATGGATGTAACAAACAAAATCGCTTTTTTCTTGCTCAGTATCAGATGAACCATATGTTACTACATGCTGAGATCATTAAATTTGTGCACCCGATCAGCAGAGAATCAATAGAAATACAAGCACCCCTATTTGGTGAATTCGAGCGCATGATGGATGAATTGGGATTCAGTGCAATTGTATAATTGGCTACTTCCCTGTTCCTCCTATTATAAATTACTTTATAGATATTATCTCCACGTCAATCATGCTATACATCCAGTCATCCACATCACTCCCGTTCAATATAAATTTTCCGGTGACAATGGCTTTGGCATCCATCTTAAGCCTGCCCGGATCTCCCTTGAATGTTAATCCCACCACAGTTTCAGGGCCAGCCTTACCGCAGAAAAAACAAGATGCATATGTACTTTTACTAAGTGCCCATGTATCTTTATCCACAGGAACCATGTATCCTTTGATGATGATCTGTTTATTATCCAGGTTCCGGATCCGTTTTGAGAATTCAGGAAGATAGACCATACCATACTCCTTATGATCTGTTTCTTTATATTCAAGATCACTTAGTATAAGCCAGGTAATGGTGTCGCCTATGGGTGCAGTCCGCAAATCATTAATACCTCCGGCCTTAATATTATTCAACAAAAACAACATAGAAATACTAAGGATAATAACCTTCATTTTTTTAACATTATATTAGTCAGCTGTATCAGAATTAAGTCAAATAAATAATCTAACTTAATTCGGTTAATTTAATGTAACACTTAGATTCGATAGCTTTATAAGATCGGCTTTGATGTTTTCCTGTAAAGTAGTAGCCAGAGATAAACCCACATAATCCACTTTTATGGGAAACAATTTATGCTTCCGGTCTACCAGTACTGCTACTTCTATCTTTTTTACCAATATGTCCATGTACACTTTGAATGCATAAAAAATGGTTCGGCCCGTATTGGCTACATCATCAATGACAATTACTGCTTTATTCTTTAATTGATCGGAAGACAGATGAGTTTCTATAGGATAGTCAAGCTG
>JACMLK010000353.1 GCA_014379665.1 Saprospiraceae bacterium
GGATAAATAACTTTAAAATAATGAGGCATTTCAAAAAACCTGATTACAGGTACTCCAAGATATTCAAGAATTCTGTTTTTTTCAAATACGATCCCATTACCGTACCTGTTGAATTTATTAATGATTAAGATATTGTAATAGTAATAATATTTGTCGTACAGTTTATATTCTTCCGGTATGGTCTCCGACTCAACAAACGAGTATTCAGCCTTGATTGCTTCATTTGTTTGCTTTTTAATATTTCCCCAATACATCTGAACCCGGCTATTAATCAACCTGGTACTGTTGTATTTGGCCAGATCAATTTTTTCCATATTACCCAGTGCACTTTTTTGTGCTTCAATCAGATCAACGTAGTTGTTATCTTGTCTGACATACAAGGCGTGTAGTGCTGCTCTGGTGGATTTATATACGCCTGTCATCACTGAAAGTACTTCAGGAAACTGAATTTCATCTGTAGTGAAGCGAATGGTTTTATTAAAGATATCTATTTCTGTTTCCAGCATAAGTTGTTTGGTATAAAAGTCTTTATACAACTTTACACCTTCTTCAAGCTTGTCATAGACCAGACTGAGGTTTTCTCTTTTAGTCAGATCAAGTGTTTTAATTTGTGTTTCCAGGTCAAATCTGAGTTTATTGATTTTTACGGTGATGAGCTTCATGTCTGTTACAATACCATTTAAACCGGTTTGCACAGTTGGGGGCAACACACTATTTAATGTGGTGGCTTTTGTGTACCATTTATTGGGAGAAGTTTCATAAAACCAGTTTTCAGGATCTTCAAAAATATCCTGAGGAAGGTCTTTATTGGAATAAAAATTGATTTGCTGGTCTGGAAGGTCTACGTACTTATTGATGTTTTTATTAAAATTTTCGAGTAGTCTGTGTACAATTAATAATCCATGAGTGCTCTCGTTAGTGAAATTAACGTAATTATTCAAAGCTTTTACCTTTTCCATATTTGGAGATTGTCCGGACACATTCCCAAATATCAGAAAAATAAATATCAATGTAAAATAGAATTTATTAAACGACATTTTAATCTTATTTTATGAAATCTTCAAACTATTGAAACCAAATCAAGGTGCAAATATCAAAATATATTGCCATATATCCTGCAGCGAGAACGTTATTAACCAAATATTATGAGGTTAAGTGAAGATATTAACTCAATATAGTATAAACTTGCTGACAATACAGTGAAAAATCTCTTTTAAACAAACTCTGAGTCTTTCCCGGGGTTACAAAATTTGTCTTTCATTTTTTGCAAGTCTTCCGAGTCATCGACATAATTTTCAGTAAAACCACAAACGGTGCACACATACCTTGTGAGGTAGACGGTACTGAAGCCAAAAGTAATGGTGTTGTACAAATTTCCTTTAAAACCACCACCTGCTACGACAGCGATTTCAGTGTTTTGACATTTTGGACAACAGGAGCTATATTTCATAGTAGAATTTTATCTGCCTGCATGAACCAATAGAACAGAAATATCAGAAGGTGACACTCCACTGATCCTGCTCGCCTGACCTATAGTACGGGGGCGAATTTTGTTTAATTTTTCACGTGCTTCTATGGATAAAGATTTAATGGATTTGTAATCAAAACCATCAGCAAGTCTTACGGATTCAAGTCTTTCCATTTTATCTACCATTTCCTGTTCTTTGCGAATGTAACCTTCATATTTCATGGAAACTTCAGCAATAGTAACCGTTTCATCGTCAAAAACTGAAAGGAAATCGTTTATATCCGGAAGTACTTTTTTAATATCTTCTATACCTATATTGGGTCTGCTCAATACACTTTTGGCTTTTATCTTTTGTTTTAACGGAGATGAATCAATGCTATCCAGATACATATTGATAACTTCAGGGTCCACACTGGTATCTTCAAAATACCGCTCGATGGTCTTTACATTTTCTATTTTGGCATTTACCCTTTCCAATCTTTCTTCCATCTTCATCATACCCAGTTTATATGCAAGTGGTGTGAGGCGAATGTCTGCATTATCCTGTCTGAGTAATATTCTGTATTCGGCCCTTGATGTAAACATCCTGTAAGGTTCATTGGTGCCTTTATTTACCAGATCATCTATAAGTACCCCTATATAAGCTTCCGAGCGACGGAGTATAAAGGGTTCCAGATCATTAACAACAAGGTGGGCATTGATGCCTGCCATTAGTCCCTGACATGCCGCTTCTTCGTACCCTGTGGTACCATTGATCTGCCCGGCAAAAAAGAGATTTTTTATAAGTTTTGTTTCAAGATTCATGTGAAGCTGTGTAGGCGGGAAATAATCGTATTCAATAGCATATCCTGGCCTGAACATTTTCATGTTTTCAAATCCTGCTACTTTTTTCAATGCCTTGTATTGTACATCTTCGGGCAGGGACGATGAAAAACCATTTACATATATCTCACAGGTATCCCATCCCTCAGGTTCTACAAATAACTGATGTCTGTCCTTATCAGCAAACCGATTAATCTTATCTTCAATAGATGGGCAATATCTGGGACCTAATCCCTGAATCCTGCCATTGAACATTGGTGATCTGTCAAATCCTTCCTTGAGGGTCTCGTGAACTTCATCACTTGTATAGGTTACATAACATGGCAGTTGTTTGGTGATCGTCGGTGTATTGGTATAAGAAAATTTACCGACTTTCTGGTCGCCCTCCTGTGTCTCCATTTTGGAATAATCCAGTGATCTGCCATCAATACGGGGAGGTGTTCCCGTTTTCATCCTGCCGGATTCAAAGCCCAAAGTGATAAGTTGTTCCGTAATTCCCGTCGCAGATTTTTCACCTGCCCTTCCTCCGCCAAACTGTTTTTCGCCAATATGTATAAGACCGTTGAGAAATGTTCCGTTAGTCAAAACGACAGTATCCGAAGTGATCTCAATGCCAAGACCAGTAACAATGCCTTGACATACCCCATTTTTTACAATAAGACCCGGTACTGTCTCCTGCCAAAAGTCAATGTTGGGATGTGCTTCGAGCATGCTCCTCCATTTGGCAGCAAACATCATTCTGTCGTTCTGTGCACGAGGACTCCACATGGCAGGACCTTTGGACATATTCAGCATTCTGAATTGTACCATTGAGTGGTCCGTCACAATGCCCGAATATCCACCCAAAGCATCTATCTCCCGAACGATCTGTCCTTTAGCCACACCACCCATGGCCGGATTGCACGACATCTGAGCTATGGTATTCATATTCATGGTGAC
>JACMLK010000354.1 GCA_014379665.1 Saprospiraceae bacterium
TACACACAAAGAGATAGGTGGTTATAGCGAGGGTGTTCCACCTCTTCCCATTCCGAACAGAGAAGTTAAGCCCCTCAGCGCCGATGGTACTGCGTAAGTGGGAGAGTAGGTCGCCGCCTTTTTTATGGAAGCCTTGTTGTGCAAACAACAGGGCTTTCGCCTTTTAAGTGATGTTCAAAAGTTTAAATTTATCTGTGTAGAGAACGATCAGTCTTTCGGATACAGGAAATCAATATCATAAGGTTAAATCACACTGAGGTTATATCGGAATTATGTACGTTTTATCCCTTATAAAATATCCACTTACTCAATTCTTTAAAGCTTGCTTTTTTGCCATACATCAGGATCCCTACTCTGTATATCCGACCGGCAACCCACACAAGGAAGATAGTAAAAATTATTAAAGAAACCACAGATACCATTATTTGCCACCATGGCGGATCAAAGGGTAATCTGACAGGCATTACAATAGAAGAAAGTAAAGGTATCATACTGGACCACACTGCAAGACTGCTGTCCGGAGCATTGACAGCACTGAATCCTATGTACATCGAAAACATCAACGGCATCATTACAGGCAATGTTAAAGAGCTGGCATCATTAATATCTTCCCCTACTGCAGAACCTATAGCAGCAAATAGTGCAGAATATGCAAAGTAACCAGCCAGAAAATAAAATAAAGTTAACGGCAGAATTTTGTACCAGTTCATAGACGTAATTTCAATAAAAATCTGCCCGATTTTATCCTGTGATGATAAAGCAATGTCGTCAACTGGTACATTTATAGAATGCATGTCACTCAAACTGCCCGGATTAATGCCAAATAATGCAGCCCCAATGAAATAAATAATTGGCATTAATACTATCCATATCCCTATTTGAGTCAGTCCTACCAACCCTACACCTATCACTTTTCCCATCATTAACTCAAACGGTTTAACGGAAGAGATCAGGACTTCTACAATCCTGTTTATTTTTTCTTCCATCACCGAACGCATGACTTGCATACCGTAAAACAGAATAATAAAAAACATGGCATATCCAACGATGCCACCCAATACTGAACTGACTATAGTCGTAATTGAACTGATTTTTTTGTCTTCAAGGATGGTCACCGGATCGACACTTACATCTGTGTCCAGATTTTTAAGTGTGTTGACATCTATATGAAGCTTTTTAAGTTTAAAATCCCTTATTTTTTTTTCAATAGCTGCCTCGATAGCATACGATTCATCCATAGCCAACTGATCGTCAGAGTGATATTTATAAACGTATGATGTAGCTAAAGAATCGGTTAAGGCTGGAATCTCCAAAATTCCATTGATTTTATTTTCTTTATATATTTCCTTTTGAGCACTTATACTTTGATTGCTAAACTGGAAAGTCAAATTATCTCTCGTTTTAAGTTCGTTTTCCAACAAATTACTTGGATCATACACGTTTATGACCTTGGCTTTGTCTGATCCTGTACTCATTACAAGCACCACTGCTGCCATAAATACCAGAATACCTAATGGAGTGAGAAGAGTAGTTAATATGAATGTTTTATTTTTTACTCTGGTGAGATATTCTCTTTGGGTGACTAACCATATTTTATTCATTGCTAGATTCTACAATTTTAATAAAAATTTCATTTAATGAGGGCATGATTTCATTATAACTGACAATATTGATATTATTTCTGATCAAACCTCTTAATAAATCATTGGATGATTGTCCTTTTTCACCCTTAAAAATGATTTCATTGCCTATGTTGCTAACTATTTGATATTCATGGTTGGTAATAGTTTCAGGCAGTTTGCCTTCGTACTTTACGCTGAACAGGTGTTCTTTAAAATCATTCTTTATTTTACCAACACCTCCGTATAATAAGATTTTGCCCTTATTGATCAAAACGATATCTTCACATATTTCTTCGACCTGTTCCATCCTGTGAGTGGAAAAAAGAATGCTCGCGCCTTTTTGTTTTAGTTGATATATTTCATCTTTGATCAGATTTGTATTGATGGGATCAAGACCGGAAAATGGTTCGTCGAGAATGATCAGACTGGGATCGTGTACCACTGTGGCAACAAACTGAACCTTCTGACTCATGCCTTTAGACAAATCTGCTACTTTTTTGTCCCACCAACTTAGTATTTCAAATTTTTCAAGCCAGGCTTTGAGTTTTATTTTGGCATCTCTACTACTCAGCCCTTTAAGTTGGGCCAGATAAAGCAATTGTTCACCGACTTTCATTTTTTTATACAGTCCTCTTTCTTCAGGCATGTATCCTATTTCGTTGGGATGTAAACGATTTAGTGGCTCCCCATTCAAAAATACCTGTCCGCTATCAGCTGCTGTAATAGTAGTAATAATCCTGATGAGAGAAGTTTTGCCTGCTCCATTTGGTCCAAGCAATCCAAATATAGAGCCTTTTTTTACATCAAAACTCACGTCATTTACGGCCACATGATTGGCATAGGCTTTAACTACATTATGCAACGATAATACATTCATTGGTGTTTTGTTGAACTTTGAACAAAGATAGTTTAATAATACAATGCTAAAAATAAAGATTCGATAAAACAGCTTATTTTATAGTCCTGCTGCGTGGTTGCATATAGTAAAACGTAAAGTTTTAACTATTGGCTTTTTTTATTTATACAATGAGTGATTTTATTTTGGGTGTAATAATCAATTTTAAGCTAATATCGAAACATTAGCTATAAGTCTCTCAACTAATTACCTACTTTACTATACCTGATATCATAAGTTTTAATATCTCTGATGCGGCTTCTGAGATGATTGTCCCCGGACCAAATACCGCAGCCACACCACTGTCGAAAAGGAACTTATAATCCTGCGGAGGAATCACACCCCCTACAATGACAACAATATCTTCTCTTCCAATATTTTTAAGTTCGGCAATAACTTGAGGTACAAGAATCTTATGACCCGCTGCAAGAGATGAAATTCCAAGAATATGCACATCATTTTCAGCTGCTTGTTTTGCCGCTTCTTCAGGTGTCTGAAATAGTGGGCCCACGTCTACATCAAAGCCCAGATCAGCAAAACTGGTAGCGATAATTTTTGCTCCACGATCATGACCATCCTGGCCCAACTTGGCAATCATTATTCTTGGCCTTCTGCCTTCAAGTTTTGCAAAGTGATCAGACAATTCAGCAGCAGCTTTAAATTTTTTATCCATTCTGATTTCTTTTGAATATGTACCTTTAATAGTTTTGTTGGTAGCTTTGTATCTTCCGTATACTTCTTCCATTGCCATTGTTATTTCACCCAGAGTGGCTCTGACTCTTGCTGCGTTTATAGCGAGTTCCAATAAATTCCCTTGACCTGAACCGGCGGTTTTAGTTAGTTCTTTCAGAGTTGATTTTACATTATCATCATTTCTGGATATTTTTATGGCCTTAAGTTTTAAAATTTGTTCTTCTCTCACTTTCTTGTTATCCACTTTTAGAATATCAAATTCAGTATTAGTATCGCATTTATAAAGATTGACACCTATTACATTTTCCATTCCACTATCTATTCTTGCTTGTTTTGCTGCAGCAGCTTCTTCGATACGCATTTTGGGAATTCCTGCTTCAATAGCTGAAGTCATGCCACCTAATAATTCTACTTCCTGTATATGTTTCCATGCTTTTTCGACCAATTGGGCAGTTAGTGATTCCACATAATATGATCCACCCAATGGATCAATTGAAGAGATGATATTGATCTCAGATTGCAAATATTTCTGAGTATCTCTGGCTATTTTGGCAGAAAAGTCAGTAGGTAATGCGATAGCTTCATCCAATGAATTTGTATGAAGAGACTGCGTGCCGCCAAATACAGCTGCCATCGCCTCGATACATGTTCGAGAGATATTATTGAAAGGATCCTGCGCTGTCAGGCTATAACCGGAAGTTTGACAATGAGCTCTTAATGACAATGTTTTTGAATTTTTAACTCCAAACTGAGATACCAGTTTTGCCCAAAGAAGACGGCCTGCACGCAACTTTGCAATTTCCATAAAATAATTCATACCGATACCCCAGAAAAAAGAAAATCTGTTTACAAACTTATCTATTTCTATACCAGCTTTTAGTCCTGCTCTTATATATTCCACACCGTCAGCAAGAGTATATGCAAGCTCAAGATCTGCAGGTGCACCTGCCTCATGCATATGGTAGCCACTGATGGAAATACTATTAAATTTGGGCATATTTATCGTAGTATAGGCAAAAATATCAGCAACAATTTTCATAGAAGGTCCCGGAGGATATATATATGTATTGCGGACCATAAATTCTTTTAATATGTCATTTTGAATTGTCCCGCTCAGTTTGTCCATTGACACTCCCTGCTCTTCAGCAGCTACAATATAAAAAGCAAGGACCGGGATCACTGCTCCATTCATGGTCATTGATACGGACATTTTATCGAGAGGGATTCCATCAAAGAGAATTTTCATATCCTCGATAGTGTCAATAGCAACTCCTGCCATACCTACATCACCTGTCACGCGAGGATGATCTGAATCGTATCCGCGATGTGTGGCAAGATCGAATGCAATGGAAAGACCTTTTTGCCCTTCTGCAATGTTTCTACGGTAAAACGCATTACTTTCCTGTGCAGTAGAAAATCCGGCATATTGTCTGATTGTCCATGGAGAAGTAAGATACATGGTACTATATGGTCCTCGCAGGAAAGGAGGAGCTCCGGCCTGAAAACTCAAATGGCTAATACCCTTAAGATCATCTGAAGTGAATATTGGCTTCAGAATTATACCCTCCTGAGTTATTTTTTGGACAGAATCTGATGAATGGGTTTTCATAAAAGTCAGTGATTAACCGAATAATGATGTAAAGTTAAACACTTCTGAAAGTATTTTCAGATTAACATTTTTGATTTTGTTTTTGAGCAAAAATACTTCATAATGACACTTTTATGTTGTGAGATTTAACATTACAATCGTTTTCCTTCAAAAGCTTACTGGACTACCTTCCGATTTTTTTATTAATTTCGCATTCCGATTCATAAAAGAGTCTGTTTTATTTTTTATGCAGTATCTTTCTCTTGAAAATGTTAGCCGCTCTTATGGTGATAAAGTGCTTTTCAAAAATGTAAATCTTTCTATAACTAAAGGAGATAAAATAGCGCTTGTGGCAAAAAATGGCAGTGGTAAAACTACATTGCTCAAAGTCATTGGCGGTGAAGAAGGATCTGATGGAGAAAATGCTAAAATCATTATTTCTAAGGAAATTAAGACATCTTTTTTAACACAGGATCCAACATTCGATCCTAATGCTACGGTAATGGAGATGATCTTTGATTCCGATAATAAATCTATTGTGGCAGTAAGGGACTACGAAAAAGCACTTTTGATGAAAGATGATATGCTTCTTCAAAAATGTGTCATGAGACTGGAAGATCTGAAAGCATGGGATCTTGAAGCAAAGATCCATGAGATACTGAATAAACTTTTGCTCACGGATTTGGATCAGAAAACGGGTCAAATGTCTGGTGGCCAAAAAAAAAGACTGGCATTAGCAAAGATTCTGATTGAAGAACCGGATTTTCTGATTCTGGATGAACCAACTAATCATTTGGATATGGAGATGATTGAATGGTTAGAAAACTTCCTGCAGCAACCCAATTTAACCCTTTTTATGGTGACACACGACCGGTATTTCCTCGAAAGAGTATGTAATGAAATTATTGAACTGGAGAATGGAATAACCTACATGTACAGAGGAAATTACTCTCAATATCTGGAAAAGCGTGATGCCCGAATTCTGAACGATGCTGTTAATCTGGAAAAAACCAAAAAATTGTTTTCCAAAGAACTGGA
>JACMLK010000355.1 GCA_014379665.1 Saprospiraceae bacterium
CGGATAAATGTTAGTAAAACAAACATAATAATGATGGTATAATAAATATGTTTGCCATAATCTCCCCTTACTTCAATAAAATCTTTTTTAGACAGTACAAACCCAATAAATACAATAGAAAGTCCAACCAATTCGAGCCATTCGATTCCAAATATGGTACTTCCTGTGATTGAAATCAAAAAACCTGATAAGATCAGCATTTTACTTATATTGTTTATTTTAGGTATCACCGAAAGCTGTTTTTATCAAATCTTCCTGCTGCTGGTCATGTATTTTTTTGAAGCCTGTGGCAGGAGATGCACTGGCTTTTCTGGATATCAGTTCAATAGGGTCATTTCTGAAGTAAGTCATGAGATAGGACCACGCACCCATATTGGCGGATTCTTCCTGCACCCAATAGAATTCAGCCTTACCATACTTTTTCATTAAATTTCTTATGTCTGCTTCAGGCAAAGGATATAATTGTTCAATTCTGATCACAGCTACATCTGATATGTGATTTTTTCTTCTGTAATCATTCAGTTCATAATACAGTTTTCCGCTACAGAAGAGGACTCTTTTTGCTTTTTTTACCGAGTCATCTTCTATGATTTCACGGAATTGTGTTTTACCGGTAAATTCATCCATCATACTCAGGCACTCAGGATGTCTGAGCAGTGATTTGGGAGACATCAGCACTAATGGTTTTCTGTAAGGCAAAGCAAGTTGTCTTCTGATCATGTGAAAAAAGTTGGCAGGAGTAGTCACATTGCAGATAAACATATTAAAATTGGCACATAATTGAAGAAATCTTTCCAGTCTGGCGCTGGAATGTTCAGGTCCCTGTCCCTCCAGGCCATGCGGCATCAACATGACCAGCCCACTCATTCGCTGCCATTTGCTTTCGCTGGAACAGATAAACTGATCTACTATCGACTGAGCACCATTATAAAAATCGCCGAACTGCGCTTCCCAAATGGCCAGATGATCCGGAGATGACTGTGAATATCCATACTCAAAACCCAATACTGCAAACTCGGACAATAATGAATTGTATATCATGAATTTACCCTTAGCTCCTTCCAGGGTACTAAGTCGGTTATACTCTTCATTGGTTTTCTCATCAAAAAATATAGCATGTCTGTGTGAAAAGGTGCCTCTTTTTACATCCTGTCCGCTCATTCGCACATTTTTACCTTCCAGCATAAGGGAGGCATAAGCCATAAGTTCAGCAAATGACCAGTCGAGCATTTTTTTATCCAACAAATCCTGTTTTGATTTTTGGAGACGGCTTATTTTTGAGAGTGGAGTAAAGCCATTGGGTATGGTCATCAGGTGTTTCAGAATCTTTTCCACATCTGCTTTACTTATGCCGGTATCAGGTGACATCATGTCTGCTACATCCAGCGTTTTTTTAAGTTTTCTCCAGTGCTGTTCCGGTTCCTGATACACATAAGGCAATACTTTTTGTTTTACCAGGTCTAATCTATCCTGCAACTCTTCCCAGAATTTTTGTTCCAGCTCTTCACCGGCCTTAGGACCTACATCTCCTCTTTCTATCAGCTTTGAAAGATAGATTTCTCTTGGATTTTTATGGGCATCTATGAGCTCATACATCTGTGGTTGGGTGAATTTGGGATCATCTCCTTCGTTATGCCCGTGTCTTCTGTAGCATACCATGTCAATAAATACGTCATTATTGAATTGCTGTCTGTATTCAATAGCAAGCTCAGCAGCAAATACCACAGCTTCTGGGTCATCACCGTTGACATGAAATACCGGCGCCTGCACAAGACTGGCAGCTGCTGTACAATAAGTAGAAGATCTGGCATCATCAAAATCAGTCGTAAAACCAATCTGATTGTTAATTACAAAATGTATCGTACCACCGGTGTAATATCCATCCAACTGACTCATTTGAACCGTTTCATATACGACACCCTGTCCTGCCACAGCGCTATCACCATGAATTATTAAAGGAAGTATTCTGTCATATTCACTTCCATACAGAATATCTGCTTTGGCTCTGGTGAACCCCTCCAAAACAGGATTTACTGCTTCCAGATGCGATGGATTTGGTGCCAGTTTCAATTGTACCAATTTACCTGTTGGTGTAGTCACCTGAGAAGAAAATCCAAGATGGTACTTCACATCACCGTCTCCGAAACTCTGATCCAGAATAGCTGTGCCCTCAAACTCGTTAAATATCTGGTCGTATGTCTTCCCCATAACATTGGCGAGCACATTTAACCGTCCTCTATGTGCCATACCTATTACTACTTCTTCTACTTTGCCTTCTACTGCTTTATTAATAATGGCATCCAAAGCGGCTATAGTTGTTTCACCACCTTCCAATGAGAATCTTTTTTGACCGACGTACTTAGTGTGGAGGAATTTTTCAAATATTACGGCCCCGTTCAGCTTATTTAGAATTTGTTTTTTCTTTTCGAAAGAAAGTCCGTAACTGCCATCAAATATTCTCTTTTCGATTTTTTCACGCATCCACCTTCTTTTCTCCCTGTTTTCGATGTGGGTGTACTCCACACCAAGGTTGCCACAATATACCAGACGTAATTTATCGAGAATCTCCGTCAGAGTGGCATTTTTCAATCCTATCTCTTCTCCGGCTATAAATACCTGGTTCAGGTCTTTTTCTTCCAAAGTATAATCCTGTAATTCCAGATGTGGTTGACGGTCTTTTCTTTGTTTGATGGGGTTAGTAGTGGCTAAGAGGTGACCTCTGCTTCTGAATCCGTGAATGATAGACATCACACCAAATTCTTTGATAGAAAGATTCTGATCCGTCACCTGACTTTCATGATCAGTCACAGCGTGACCGGAAGCACTGAATTCGAAACCATCAAAAAATATTCGCCAGCCTTCATCCACTGAAGCGGGATCCTGTTGATAATTTCTATACATGGATTCTATATATGCCGGATGGGCATTTAATACGTATGAATAATCTTTCAAAATAATCTTAATATAAGTGTTAGTGACTGATATAAATTAAAGGCCAAAAGTACAAATTTTAAATATTTAATGCCGGATGGCTAAGTTCTTTTTACCTGAACAGGTCAAAAATAGTGCTCCATTTCGTTAAAAACAAAATAATTATTCGTATTTTTAAGTGAAATGTTTTTTCATGTAAACTAAATGATATACTTTTGCACTCCATTTAGGAAAATATTTATAAAAAATAAGATTTATGGCACAACACAAATCGTCCAAAAAAAGAATCCGCCAGGACATTAAAATAAGATTAAGAAACAGATATTATAAAAAATCTGCCAGGACTTCTATTGCAAAACTGAGAGAGCTCACAGATAAAAAAGAAGCAGAAGTTTTTTTGCCAAAAGTAATCAGCATGGTTGATAAACTTGCTAAGAAAAATACCTGGCACAAAAATAAAGCATCCAACCTGAAGTCTAAATTGACGAGATACGTAAATAGTCTTTAATAACTTTATAAGGTTAAATAAAATATAAAGGTGAATACATTTGATGTGTTCACCTTTTTTTGTTTTTAATGCGGGATTTCATCGGGTAATTTCTTTTTACTTTTCTCTCTGTCTATATCCACATGATCATCATCTTTTAATATTAATCTGAGTGAACTGTTTTTTGAAATGTAATTCCAGGCCCAGTTGATAAATATGATAAGTTTATTCCTTACACTCAGAATAAGCATCAGATGCAGAAACATCCAAATTAACCAGGCAAAATATCCTTTGAATTTTATAAACGGCAGTTCGACGACGGCTTTATTTCTACCAACAGTAGCCATAGATCCAAGATCTTTATATTCGTATTTTACCAAAGTTTTACCTTCCACCATTTTCAACAAATTTTTTGCCAGTAATTTACCCTGATTAATAGCCACATTAGCGACCTGCGGATGTCCTTTAGGATATTTAGGTGTTATCATATAAGAAATATCACCAATGGCATAAATGCCTTCATGCCCTTCAATTTTATTATATCTGTCTACTATGTATCTGTTTGTCGCTGTTTGATTTTGAGGACTCATGCCTTTGATGAGATTGCCGGTGACACCTGCTGTCCATATTACCTGTTTGCTTTTGATGATCTCCCCGGTGTTCATTTTAAGATTGACACCGTCATAGTCGGTTACGAATACCTCCGTTTTAATGACTACACCAAGGTCTGTAAGATATAAGGATGATGCTTTTCTGGACATTTCACTCATATTGTTAAGCGTATTGCTACTCCCTTCCAGAAGTATGATTTGCATTTTTGAAAAATCTATTCTGAAAAAATCTTTTGGCAGGATATCTTTTTTTATCTCTGCAAATGCACCCGCAAGTTCGACACCAGTAGGACCGCCACCTACCACAACAATATTCATCAACAACTTCTTTTCTTCGTCATCTACATAAAGGATTTTTTCAAAATTCTCAAGTATACTGTTTCGAATTGTTATTGCCTCATAAGTCGACTTGAGGCTGTAAGTATATTTTTTAATGTTCTTATTTCCAAAATAGTTGGTTTTGCATCCGGAAGCAATAATTAAATAGTCATACGCGAAATTACCTATAGGGGTTATTACCAATTTCTTATCTGGATCAATACTTTCTGCTTTTGTAAGACGAATACTTACATCTTTTCGTTTTTGAAAAATTTTTCTGAATGGAAAGGAGATCGAAGAAGGTTCTAACTGGGAGGTCGCCACCTGATAAAATAACGGTTGAAACTGATGGTGATTCAATTTGTCAATGAGTAAAATATCAAAGGCATCTTCTTTTATATGTTCAATAAACTGTAACCCGGCAAAACCGCCACCGATCACTACGATTGTAGGCTTTCGATTTCCTGTCATGTATTTTAGAATTGTAATCTCTCTTTAATCAACACTTTAAAATATTATTTGTTTCCACGATAAGAATTGAAGAAATATTGGAATAATCTTTTGAGTCTTTTAAAGAAACATAATGATTGCACAGACCGGATTAATTATAATATGACGGCGAAGTGAATGAATTGACATTTAAGAAGATCGGAAAGCCACAGGATGATATTGTTTAACATGTGGTCCAAGAAATATCCTGCTGTACATTCTTATGGCAGAAATTTCCAAAAAAAGTAAAGAGCCTGCAAGAATTACCGGCAATAAATATTGTGTACCTGAAATATTTGAAAAAACAATATCAAGACCTATAAAGGTAGGTGTAATAGGGAAACCAGCTAATCCAAGACCTGAAAAAAGAAATGCTAATCCCAATTTTGGATGTTCATAAATATGTCCGTAGTAACCATGGAGATCAAGAATATTTTCCAATTTTCTCATTCTGTTGAGACAGTAATATCCAACGGCACCGGAGATGCAAACACCACTCAGATAAATAAATGATTCCTTTGTACTTAATGTGCCATTAAATCCGGTAGAGAGGATGATAAATAACTGTCCTGCGACCAAATAAAGCCAGGCTCTAATTGCACTATCTCTTTCTGTAAATGCTTGTAGAACCAATAAGAATGAAGAAATTGCAAAACCAAACGCAATAATGCTACTACTCTCTTTAAATGCATCACTCATTCCACTATAAAAAAGATAAAAACCAGTTATCATAACTAACGATACACCTATAAAAGCCAATCGGGATGAAAGAAACCGGAATAAATTCCCAAAAAACTTGAAAGGCAACCATAATATTTTAAAATGAAATCTGTCTAAACTCCATTCTTTAATGGAAAGAATGAAAATGGTAGATCTGATTTTATGATCGGAACCAAACCAGGATCTATCTTTAGGAGTTTCAAAATTATAGTACTGATCATGTATCAGATAGTGAAGAACAGAAGGTGAGACCAGTAATTGGTATGCTCTTAAAAATGCATTACCTGCAAAATGGATGAGTGCTAATTTATCTAATCCTAAAGCAATTTCAATAAACATTATCCCTATTTGTGCTACAGAAGAATAGGCAATCTGAGTTTTAACAGATGACTGGACACTCGCTATACTGGTTGCAACTAAGCTGGTACTTAGACCTAAAATACCTAAAAGTAATTTAAAGGTAACATTATCTGTCCATAATGGCTCGACTCTCAATAGAAGGAAAATGCCGATATGTACCGACAAAGAACCATAGAAAATAGCTGTGGATGTTGTAGGGCCTTCCATGGCCCGTGGAAGCCAGGATGAAAATGGAAGTTGGGCTGATTTAACAGAAGCAACGGTTAAAAATATGAAAGGAATCAAATAAAAGAAGAAAGGATTTTCAGACAATTGTTCTGCCCAACCGGAGGTATTATTTAACTCGATGAAATTGATATTTTTATTGAATGCAAGATGACATAGCCAGACTGCAATTAACAAACACATATCGGAGAAGCGGTATAATGACACAACTTTCATTGCATTTTTGACAGGAAGATATCTTAGTCTGTAGTATCCAATCAGAAAAAATGAACTAATACCGAGTATTTCCCAACCGACAAATAGAGATTCAAAATTTCCCGAGAATATCACAAAATTCAGACCCAGAAAAAAGAAAATTATATTATTAAAGAACCGTTTGTACCCACGGTCTCTATGCATATAATATCTGCTGAATATAATGACAAATATACCCAAAATGCAGCTTACTAAGCTATAGACCATGGTCAGGCCATCAAAAAACAAATCAAAAGTAAGATGGCTATCTCCTTCATGATAATAGGTAAAAAGTTGTGTATAAAACGGTTCTTGGGCACTCAGCAGTAACGCAAAAGAAAATAAAAGAGTACCTCCCAATTGTATCAGGAGAGTGGTAAGTGCTATACGATAAATTTGGGTTTCTTTAGTTTTGGAAGGAAGAAATGAAATAAGTAACCCTAATAAAGGTATTATTATAAAATATATTAAATACTGATCCATGGTTAATTTTTAATGATGTGAACGGGTAAGTTTTCTTGCGTGGCGTGAATAATATGATTTGTTTCCATTTCTTTAGCCGCTTCAATAAATTCATGCATGTTGTCAAAACTAGGAATTTTGTCTCCTATTGTTACATAAGGAAGAAAGGCCTCATTTCTGAAGTAATGAAAATCTCCGGTTTCGGGATTGACAGAGACCAAATGAACCCATTCATTTTTGAACCATTCGTATAAATCAGGAACAGATTGTATTACTTTTAGAATAACATTATAATCGTGTTCAACAATCATCAATAATCTGATTGGATCATGTACTTCGATCATTTGTAGAGGCAGGCCGGGTCTTAAGTCGCCATCACTGCTGTTAGATACGCCTATTAGACCCATGACATTATGAGGGAGTTTAGTTCCGGCGCCAAATTTCTGATTATCAACGCGTGAAAAATAATATTCTAAATTAATACCACCACAAACAATCGGTAGTGGTTTGATAACACCTAATAATAGTTTTCCATCAGGGTCGTTGGAATAATCATAAGAGTTCATAAAAGCCCTGCGATCCAGAAACAAGCCTTTGGTCAGTTGTCTTCTGCCTACTATACAAAGTGCATTTGTTCCATGTCCAAGCTCAGGCCGTGGTTCGAATAATGAAACGGAGCGGGCTTCTATTGAGCGTCTTATTTTTTTAATGTCATCGGAGGTATCTATGGAAGCAAATCTTCTGGATCTTTCTTTGGCATTTAGATCCAAAGCTTGTTCAAAACTGTGCCAATTTTGTTCATGACTTTTTAAATTGCTTTCAGAAAGAATATCCAGGTCAAAAAAGTCCATTAAATCACTGGCTGTATCATGCATTCCCCCAATAAATTGAGTAGTGGCTGGAATGAGCAATCCACGTTCCATCATAATTTTTCTTACTTCGGCATGATTAGCCATATATGCAAATACTCTGGCATTGGTTGCACCAGGTCTTCCACTACACGCCCCACAGTCATGTGCCCCATGATGAGGATTATTAGCGCTGCTTGACCCATGTGATA
>JACMLK010000356.1 GCA_014379665.1 Saprospiraceae bacterium
GCCGGTCATTTAAAAAAGTATTTGGATAATGCTGAACCGTCAAAAGGATTTTCTGCTCTTCCGGCTGCCAACTATGATATAAAGCCTTATGGAGGAGTTAATGGATTTACGGCAAAAGGGAAAG
Organism: Saprospiraceae bacterium; assembly: GCA_014379665.1. Classification (GTDB taxonomy): domain Bacteria; phylum Bacteroidota; class Bacteroidia; order Chitinophagales; family Saprospiraceae; genus OLB9. Next base: position 125 of record JACMLK010000356.1, read on the forward strand.
ACTATGCCCGCAAGGCGGTGCGTTTTGAACGCCGGCTGGAGCTGGCTATGGAAGGGCACCGTTTCTTCGACCTACAGCGGTGGGATGTTGCTGAGCCTGGGTACATGGCTAGTTTGCTCAATACTTATATGCAGAAAGAAGTTGCGAAATTTGAGTTTTATCTTCCTGATCCCCTTACCTATGATATCTTAAAAAACAAAACGTTTGTAAAGGGCAAGCATGAAATATATGCAATCCCGCAAGTACAAATAGACCAGTCTGCGGATGCTGCAGGACCAACACTTATACAGAATCCGAATCATAACTAATCAATAATTAACAAACTTTTTTCAGAGGTAGGCACCATGTGTTCCTACCTCTTTTAAATTTGTAATGGATCATCGAATAATTGTGAAATATCTGGCTGTAATCTGCATCGTAATAGTTGCTTTAGTTTCCTGCAAAGAGAAAACATTATTTAATTTATTGTCTTCATCTCACACGGGAATTAATTTTAATAATATTATTATTGAATCAGATTCCATGAATCCGTTAAACCAGGTGAATATTTATAACGGTGGGGGCGTGGGTATTGGTGATTTTAATAATGACGGGTTGCAGGATATTTATTTTACCGGCAATATGGTTCCTAACAAATTGTACCTGAATAAAGGGAACATGAAATTTAAAGATATCACGCAAACTGCTCATGCAGATGGCGCGGGTAAATGGTGCCGCGGAGTTTCGGTCGTGGACATAAATTGTGATGGAAGGCAGGATATCTATATTTCGGTATCAATAGATGATGATGCGGAGAAAAGAAAAAATCTGTTATATATAAATGAGAAGAATGATGAAAATGGGATCCCGGTATTTAGGGAAATGGGGGCGGAATATGGCCTTGATGATACTACGCATACCACGATGACGTTGTTTTTCGATTATGACAACGATGGTGATTTAGATGCATACCTGGTTGTAAATGAACACATCACCGAAGATAATCCCAGCAGGTTCCGGCCTATAATATCTAACGGCTCCCATCCCAGCACCGGAAGACTTTACCGCAATGAGTGGAATGATACCCTTCAGCATGCGGTATTTGTAAATGTCTCCACTGCCGCCGGAACTATTACAGAGGGATACGGACATGCGGGCATCATAACCGATATTAACCGTGACGGATGGAAGGATATTTATGTAACAAATGATTTTCTTTCAAATAATCTTTTATATATTAATAATCAAAACGGCACATTTACCGACCGCTCCAAAGAATATTTTAAACAAACTTCTACATTTGCCATGGGGGTAGATATACAGGATTTAAACAATGACGGTCTTCCGGATGTAGTAGAATTAGACATGAACCCCCAGGATAATTACAGAAAGAAAATGATGCTCGGGTCGAACAGTTACCAGACCATGCAAAATTTCGACAGGTATGGTATGGTGGAACTGAAGAAAGATTATGCTATTCAATCTTTTAAAGAAAAACAATTTTATGAAACAGGTTTGATCAA
>JACMLK010000357.1 GCA_014379665.1 Saprospiraceae bacterium
CACGGTTAAAGGTTGGGACTATCCGGAACTTTGTGCCGTATTTGAAAAGGTGACCATGAAAGTCAGGGATCTGCACATTCCTGCTGTGATACATATACAGGAACTTACACAACCTCAGGGTCACTCTACATCCGGATCACACGAAAGGTATAAATCTCCCGAACGACTACTTTGGGAAAAGGACAATGACTGTATCAAAAGAATGGCCGAATGGATCATAGAAAATGAAATAGCATCGGCAGAAGAAGTAGAAACATTAAAAGTGAAGGCGGCTGAATTTTCCAGACAAGCCAAAGACAACGCCTGGAAAATATACAATGACGGGGTAAAAAAATACACCGACCAACTAACAGCAATCTATGCAGCCATAGCCGTTAGTGCAAAAACAGAAGCGATCTTGCATCTCGAAAAGGAACTGAACAACGCCTTGAACCCTGCTTTTTGTGAAGTGGTGGCTAATGCCCGAAGACTTCATATGCAACTTATGAGATTTGGTAAAGTACAAAATGAGACCCTTGAAAATTTCATTAACCATGCTATGACCACTGCCGACAGAAGATACCACACCCATCTGCACAGCGAAAATAAGTATGCCGCACTCAACATTCCTGTGGTCAACCCAAAATACGGTCTGAATCCGGAATCATTAAATGGTTATCAGATACTTAACAGTTATTTTGATCAGATACTGGAAAAAAGACCGGAAATACTTGCTTTCGGAGAAGATGTAGGTCATATAGGTGATGTCAATCAGGGGTTTGCCGGTCTGCAGATTAAACATGGAAAAGAACGGGTATTTGATACCGGTATCAGAGAGTGGACTATCATGGGTCAGGCCCTCGGTGGGTCAATGAGGGGATTGCGTCCTATTGCAGAAATTCAGTACCTTGATTATATGGCGTATGCATTTTCTCTGCTGTCTGATGATCTTGCTACGGTAAGATATCGATCCAATGGCATTCAGAGAGCACCCGCCATCATCAGGACAAGAGGACATAGGTTGGAAGGTATCTGGCACGCGGGGTCCCCCATGGGTATGATACTTACCTCCATGCAGGGCATTTATCTTTGTGTTCCCCGAAATATGGTGCAGGCAGTAGGATTTTACAATACCATGCTGCTTTCTGATGACCCTGCAATCATTGTGGAGTGTCTGAACGGTTACCGCTTAAAAGAAAAACTTCCTGAAAATCTTTTAGAGTTTACTCTACCGCTTGGTAAACCTGACATATTGCAGGAGGGAACAGATATCACTCTGGTGACCTACGGATCATGCGTAAGAGAAGCACAGAAAGGGATTGATCTGCTCAAGGGATTTGATGTATCAGTGGAACTGATTGACGCACAGACATTAATGCCATTCGACCTCGAAGGAGTGATTGTCAATTCCTTAAAAAAAACCAGCCGTATCATATTCATGGATGAAGACATACCCGGTGGTGCGACAGCATATATGATGCGCGAAGTACTTGAAAAGTGGAACGGATACAAATACCTCGATTCGAAACCGGTCACGCTGACTGCAGCAGCCCACAGAACACCTTTTGGTTCAGATGGGGATTATTTCAGCAAACCGAACCCGGAAGATGTATTTGATGCGGTTATTGCCTTGATGAAAGAATCGTATCCAAACCGATTCCCCTGATCAGAAAAAAGCATAATTAAAAGAAAGGTTGCCAAATAAACTGAATTGGTTTCCATGAATGAAAACATTAGTATTTAATGGATTCCTCAATTCCTGTAATTCTGTAATAAAATTTGCGTTAAACGGATACCTACGTATAACATTCACAAAATCATCTTTCGCTCTAGAAAAACCTGTGCCCAAAAAGGTGGTTATCCTGGCTCTGTTATTTATAAAATAATTTGCTGATAGTTTAACATTGAGGTTAAGTGCCTGATCTTTAAATTCAAGTAGATAATAATCCAGAGAAGGTTCTATACTATATGTTGTCCTTGAGTTAGGATTATAAGAATATCTGTAGCCTGCAAACAGATTGGATACAAAATGATACTCAATATATTGAATATCCTGATAATTTTGTATAAACGATAAGGTTACGTCAGATTGGCTATATTGATTCTTAGCTTTTGAATTATAATACTCGGCCTGAATACCTATTCCTAGGTTGGTGTTGTCAAGGCCGTTTTGATTATTATACTTATTCCAGGTGTAATCAACCCAGGGAATGAGCCCTAATGAAATTCTTTTACCATGACTCCTTGTATTCAAAAATGCACTTTGCCAGTTATCATTCATAACAGTAAAGCTCTTAATATTCTGTGGAATGCCATTTTTCTCCAGCCACCCTGCAATTTCAGTCAGTCGAAAAACCCTGGCTTTTCTGAAATCAAAAACCCTCTGATTGCGAACAAAACTCATCAGTTGTGCCAACTCAAACAATTTTTCTTCCGAAAGTCGTTCAACTATGAGTCCTGCTTCCATTAAATCATCCATGAGAAACTGAGCAAGAAAAACATCATCCATGGGTTCTATCCTGCCAAATCCAAATTTAAATGGTATGGTGGTATTTAATTCCAAACTTTGTTGATAGTAGTCATTGATGTCAGATTTGTAAAAATTATCGGAGAAATATACCCCTACATTATAATCCATTTCAATAAAACTATTTCCAACACCAAGAAATTCAATACCATTATTGGAGTACTTTCGCCAAACCATTTCTTTAATCAATTCAATGTTCAGATTTCTTTCTTTAATCTCTTTCTCCTGGTTTTGAAGTATGAAAGATGGATTTTTATCATAATACAAAGTGTGATTCAGGTTGAATCTATCTAACTTTTGATTTTCCTTGTCATTTATAAAACGAAAATAGTTTCCATAGATTGAATAATTCAAACTACCTGAATTGTAACCATAGTTGGAGTTTTTATTTGTTATTGCGCTACCATATAGATAGGCTGCTCCGTTCAAACCCTTCACTTTCACTTCCGGAAATCTGAATTTTGAATAATCATAGCTTTGTCCGTAAACATTAAACCAAACAACGCATGTAATACAGGACATAAGCAATTGATTTAAACTTTTATTCATGGGAGTTTTTAATTTTATTAGTATATTTTTACTTTGACAAAACGAACACATTACTTCTTGTAATAAGAAAGTTATATCATTCCTACTTATAAGCAAACTTAGAAATTTTTTGTAATCTTTTACTCATGTCGGAGATTTTTTTAATTTATTGAGGAATTAAACAAAATGATTCACAAGGATGGTCATTTATTGCTATTGGGTAGATGACCAGTTTAATTCCCAAAAGGTATAAAATCTGCGGCTGTTTTATTCCAAAAATCAAATTATCATAGATTACATTATAAGTCATTTAATGATAATAAGTATAAATAATTTATTCCGTATGTTTGCCGTTACTAATATCATATCATGATCAACCTCATCAGTGACACGGTGACAAAACCGACTCCGGGCATGCTGGCATATATGATGCGTGCTGAAACCGGCGATGATGTATTTGGCGAAGATCCTTCTGTTAATGCACTTCAGGAGCGTGTGGCAGACATGTTCGGCAAAGAAGCTGCTTTGTTCTGTCCTTCCGGAACGATGACCAATCAGATAGCCATCAAAGTGAATACCAAACCGCTCGATGAGATCATCTGTGATGTGGATTCTCATGTATATCAGTCGGAGACCGGAGGTTATGCCTTCAATAGCGGAGTGGCCATCAACCTCATTCAGGGCACAAATGGCAAAATAACTGCCGGTCAGGTGTCAACCTCTATCAAACCCGGTTTTGACTGGCAACCGTTATCCAAGTTGGTAGTCATTGAAAATACCAACAACAAAGGAGGTGGAAGCTATTACACTTTAGACGAAATCATACCCATTGCTTCACTATGCCGGCAAAAAGGTCTGCGTATGCATCTGGATGGTGCCAGATTATTTAATGCGCTTGCAGAAACCCATGAAGACACTAAAACATGGGGTTCATATTTTGACACCATTTCTGTCTGCATGTCCAAAGGTCTCGGAGCACCTGTAGGATCATTGCTCATCGGAGAGAAAGACCTTATCAGGGAAGCCAGGCGGTTTCGCAAAGTGATGGGTGGTGGAATGAGGCAGGCCGGATATCTGGCCGCAGCAGCTGACTATGCGCTCGATCATCATATGGTGAGATTAAAAGATGATAATGACAGGGCAAAACAGATAGGCGAAATTCTACATACCATGCCTTATGTAAAGTACCTGAAACCGGTACAGACCAATATCGTTATCTTTCAGCTTCAGGATAATATAAAAGACGATGACTTTCTGGTCTTGTTAAAAACAAAAGGAATTCTGGCCGCACCATTCGGCGAGAATACGATCAGGTTTGTGCTTCATTTGGATATCACAGAAGATATGATGTTCAGCATTTGCGACACTTTGCCCAAATTAGTTTAATAAGCATATGATTAATATAAAAAAAGTAAGACAGGATACCCCGGGTTGTCAAGATCAGATTTTTCTCAACAGTGCCGGTGCATCGTTGGTTCCTTCTGTGGTGACTGATGTGATGAAAGCATACCTTGACAGAGAAGCACAACTCGGAGGATATCAGACCGCACCATTTTATCAGGAAGAAATCAATGCATTTTACGAACAGACCGCCGTCCTTTTGAACTGTAAGCCTGAAAATATAGCATTCACTTATAATGCCACAGACGCTTATTCCAAGGCGCTTTCATCCATATATTTCATGCCTGGAGATTATATTCTGACGACTGATGACGATTATATCTCTAATCATATCGCCTTTCTTTCATTACAAAAAGAACACGGTATAGAAATTTTACGAATCAATAATTTACCAAACGCTGATCTGGACTTACAGGATGCGGAGGAAAAAATCGTCAGATTCAGACCAAAACTAGTAGCTGTCACCCATATCCCTACCAATTCAGGCAAAATACAGGCAGTGGAAGACATCGGTAATCTTTGTGAAAAACATGAAGTGTGGTATCTTGTGGATGCCTGTCAGTCTGTAGGTCAGATCGTCGTGGATGTCCGGAAAATAAAATGTGATTTCCTGAGTGCCACGGGTCGCAAATTTTTGCGTGGACCTCGAGGTACCGGTTTTTTATACGTGTCGGATAAAGCACTTAAATCAGGATTGGAACCTCTTATGATAGACATGCGGGGAGCAGTCTGGTCCGATGAAAACGCTTATACCCCGGTAGAAACTGCCAAAAGATTCGAACAATGGGAAATATCCTATGCCTGTCTGATCGGTCTCGGTGAAGCAGTCAGATACGCCAATCATATCGGAATGGATCAAATCGCTTCTTACAATCACAATCTCTCCATATTGCTAAAACAACAACTGAAAAATATCTCCGGAATCACCATAACCGAAAATGGGAGCAAGAGCAGCAGCATTGTGACTTTTACTTCACACGTAAAGCCATTGGAATATTTCACCACAAAACTGGATAGGGCAAAAATCAGGTACAGCATCGGATACCGGCATTTTGCCCTTATTGACTTCAACAAAAAAAACGTGGACTGGGTGATTAGATTTTCACCCCATTATTTTAACACGGAAAAGGAGATATCAGAAGCAGTACAAAGTCTTATCTAAACAGTTATCAGAAAATCTGGTTACTATGCATTACATTCTTTCGATGATCATGGCACTGGCACCACCACCCCCATTACAGATAGCCGCCATCCCATATTTCGCTCCTTTCTGGTGAAGCACATGAGTTAAGGTAGTCACAATCCTGGCACCCGAACAACCCAATGGATGTCCGATGGACACAGCACCACCGTTTATATTGACTTTATCCTGTGACAAACCAAAATGTTGGATAAAGGCCAGTGCTACCACTGCGAACGCTTCATTTACTTCAAAAAAGTCGATATCATCTATGGTAAGACCAGCTAATTTCAGCGCTTTTTCAGCGGCTATAGCCGGGGCTGTAGTGAACCATTCCGGCGCATGTGCTCCATCTGCATAAGCTATAATCCTGGCCAACGGTCTTAAATTTTCTCTGTTTACTGTGGCTTCTCCCGCAAGCACGAGTGCTGAAGCGCCGTCATTTATGGTGGAAGCATTGGCAGCGGTCACAGTACCTTCTTTTGTGAATACAGGTC
>JACMLK010000358.1 GCA_014379665.1 Saprospiraceae bacterium
AAATAAAATTCAAAAAAAGGGGTGTATAATTTTTTTAGGATTATTTTTGAAGTATGTAAAGTTATTTTAGGATTTATTGTTTAACCTGTATAGCTATTTTAGGACGAGACAAGCCGAAGATTTACCCGGGTCGCACTATAGATGCTCCGTCGTCCCTCCCATCACGCTCCCATGATCCTCCCATGATCCTCCCATGATGATAGCACCACACTCCCACGATCCTCCCACCGTGATCCCACTGACTCCCACCGAGGTCCCACTGAGTCCCACTGAGCTCTCAGTAAGTATAAGCTGATAGAGCAAAATTAGCATGCTGATGGTAGGCTGTGCCTGCTTTCAAAGGGGTTCATGACATTGCTTTAAATTCGGACTTCTTTGATATTTGTTTTATCTTTGTTGGGATGAAATACCTAAGTTCCCTTGCTAAAAGTTGAATCTTGTAAATAGACAAATATAATGAAATATCTTTTTTGGCTTATTACTTTTACAAATTATGTTTTTCTTGCTCATTTACTATTGCTTTATTTTATAAATGGACAATTTAGAGTTCATTTTTACATTGCTATGTATCATTTATGCGTGATGTTTCCTTTCTTCCTGATATTCGGTATAGGGTTATTGATTTCTGAAAGATTAAGACAAAAGTATCTTAAAATGTGGTGGAAGTATGGATTGATAAACTTTCTTCCGTTGATAATTTTGCAAATACCAATTCGGCTTTGGTGGAATACGACTGATAACTGGTATTAATTGTGAAATTGATCAAAGTTAAACAATATTGACGCACTTGAACAATTTTATACCTATGGTAAATATCCTACATCCACTTTCGCCTGTCCATCTCAACTTTTGAAAGAAATAAATCGGTCAGATGCCTGGCAAAATGGTGAGATATATAGGGTATCTGTGTTCGTCCCGAAGCAGTGAACAATGTAATACTGCATAGTTGATGGCGTGTTTGATACGGAGTTTGATTCAATTCTATAGCCTGAATTTTAAAAATCGGAAGGATCTCCGCTTTATCTCCAAAAATACCGCCTTTGATAAATACCAGCTCTTCATTATGCCCAAAGGTCTTTTTTCTGTACGAAAGGTATCTGTGTCCGATGAAATAAAGTCCCGCAATAATGACGTATACGATTTTGTCCGTGTGATTAATATAATAGGCCAAGGTTCCCATCATTAAGATTAAAATGCAGATGATCAGTGAAAACCTGATGAAAAAACGGATATCTATCTTATGCATTTCAAAATGGTCAAAATCAACTTTCCCGAACAGTGACCTCACCACCTCTGTGATGTGATGCATACGGCAGCCGGGGATATGTATATTTTGTTTTGAGCTTAATTCTGCACTCGATGCCTGATGGAGCGACAGATTTTTGAAACCGATCATTCTTTTGAGCAAATTGTCTGACCATGCCATTTGTTGTATCTTGACATCCATAGCGGACACTTCTTTTTTAGTAAAAAGACCACTTATCACTTTAAATCCTCTGGCCGATCTGAGAAACTGAAGATCATAGTCACGAACCACCGTTCTGATCATGGATATGATTACAGAAACAATAATAAAAACTGATATGATAAATACAATGAAAAGCATACCTACATCAACATCCGGAATTTCTTCAGAATACTCATCTACATCTACTCCAACATCATGAAGATTCTGATAAATCCAAAAGAAAAACAGAAAGATAAGCGCTCCTGATTTCAAATGGTTTTCTGTTATTCCCACCTTTAATAAATCAGCCGTACTCAAGGACATAATGGGTGTAAAAGCAGAGCTTTCACCGATCTGCTGTGTATCGAATTCTTCTGTTATTACCGGGGTTCTCTTTTCTTTCATCACCAGGTCCCGGAGGGCATTTGCTTTGTCAGACTGAAGGGCATGAAATTCAAATTCGTTTTTCTCTGAGCCCGCTGTATCTACTTTTATCCTAAGCACAGAAAAAAACCGATGGATTATATTTTGTTCAAAATTGATGGTTTGTATTTTATTGAACGGAATGGCCATTTTTTTCCTGTTAAACACTCCGGTATGCAGGATTAATTCTGCATCCTGAACAATGAAATAAGTTTTGAAAAAATTGATCAGCGAGTACGCCATAGAGATCACAGCTACCCCGATAATAAAATAAAGAATGTAGCTGGTTTTACTTTTGCTTCCACCCACTAAAATGACCACCACAATCGGCAATAGCTGCCTGAACAAAACATTGATAGTCTTGAACAATATCATGAGGATCGCTACATAGGATTGTCTGTTGGGTATGGAGAAATCAAACTCATTCTTCTTCATCCCGGGATACCTTAGTGGTAATAAAATGTTTTAACCGTGCCGCAGTTTCCTGCGAAAGACCGGGAATGCTCAGATCACCCGAACTGCCTCCCGCAGTAAATAAGGATAATTCCACCAGGTCAAAAAACCGGTCTATAGGTCCCTGATTTATTTCACAGTGTTGTACACGATTGAAAGGTATGATGACGGTAGACCTGAACCACATCCCTGATTTGTACATTATATCTTTTTCACGCAAGGCGTATCCTTCAAAATAATAACTCCTGTATGCTATAAAAATAAAAAAAATCGTGACTATAAACCAGCCTCCCAATACCAGCCATATCAGTGGTGATTCAAATAGTTGGTGTACAAATATCCCTACACCACAATAAATCAACAAGGCAATGATAAAAAAGAAAGCAGTAAAATACACACTGACTCTTTGATAATTTATCTCCGGTGACTCAAAGGATACATCATCGATGGAGGGAAGAGTTTTAGTAAGAAGTTGCTGATTTTCGAAATCCATATTATTGGTACTGGTCATCATATTTTTGAAATCACAAGGTAAATATTATTACTGTTAAGTCAATATGTTTAACAATTTGCGTGTATATAACAAATTGCAAAATAAAAAATAAAGCATTTTGTTCTAAGTTCTTGTTTCAGAATTGGTGCTATAATTTTTTAATCACGGCTAAAATGAAACAGTGGTGACACCAATACAAAACTGTTTGAACATGTAGAACGTCCTGATTTTATGTGCCGGGAGACCGGTGGGACTGAACGATTCAGCTGAAAGCTGATGAAGTACGACAGTACTTCAAGTGAAGGAACCTGAAAAGGATGGGTGGCAGCGGGTGAGGATAAAATCGGGAAAATGCAAAGAACGTAAGTACACCCATGCCAGATACGGGGTACAATGCTAAAGTGAGTTTTTTGTATTGGGAGTTTTTTTGTTTACTTTTTTTGCGGAAAAAAAAGAATAACTGAACGATCCCAAAGGGTGATGCATGACAATGCATCAAGTGAAGGCACCCGATAGGGGTGGGATGGGCCGGCTCGAGGCGATATTATTTGTGCGAATAAGCGTGATTGTTTTATTTGAACAGTATCAGAAAATGTTTTTAATAAATAAGAAGTGCAATTCCATCTAACTCATCATAACACCATGATTATCAATCCCTATTTTTACCATTTTGCATATAGGCTTTTTTCTTACACAGCCAAAGTTAGATGGTAATTTCTTTATTTCCACTAATAACATCCAATTTGTTATACACATCTTAAAATATAGGTTTGTATGGATAAATGATTTTTCCTGTTTTTACAAGCCCCCTAATCTCGCCATCACCTCCTTATTCCCAGGATTAATCGCCAGTGCCTGATTAAAATCTGCTTTTGCAGCATCTTTATTACCTGTACCAAGATGGGCGAGTCCGCGATGATAAAACACGGCATCAGTTTTATTGCCTGCATTTATGGCCTTAGTGAGTGTCTGAATGGCATCCGGATATTGGCCTGCATTTAATTGACTTAGCCCCAGGACCGGAAGGATGGTCGTTTCTTTGTAAGGCATCAGTCTCAGTGCTTCTGAAAAGGCTATAACTGAGGAAGATGGACTTGTTTGCAATTGAGCCACGCCCAGATTATATCTTACCTGACCATTCGAAGGTTGAAGTTCAATGGCCTTATTGTACATCTCTATGGCCTTGGCTACATACGCTTCCTTTTTATCGGGCTGTTGTTCACTCATGGTGCCGTAGCTGTTGCCCAATCCTTCATATACATCCGCACGCACGCATCCATCAGCCACTGCCAGTTCAAAATCAGTCATGGCTCCGCCAATATTTCCGGTTTTGCCCCGGTAATTGCCACGATTGGCAAGCGCTAAATCCTCTTTAGGATAATATTGTAGTACCTGAGTCCAAAGAGATTCACTGTCCTGCCAGACTTCTACCTGTGATTTGGTTTTGAAAGCAAGGAATACAAGAAATACAAATACCAACCCAAGGGATATGTTTTTTACTATGGTTGAATGGCCAAATGCCCATTTTTCTATACTATAAGAAATCATGAATGCGAGTCCTATATAAGGTATGTAAGTATATCTGTCCGCCATGATAGCTAAACCCACCGACATAAACTGCAGAACAAGTGCTACTGTTAAGAAATAAAATCCAATGCCAAATGCAAATATTTTTGTTTTGAACACCGACCATAAAGTTACTCCAACAATGGCTAAAAAGGAGAGAGGATATATGAAACCCTGCCAACCTGTCAATTTGTTGCCTTCCGGATAGGGATAATAGGCACAGATTTCTGCTGGATTGAAAAACATCCCAATATAGTTTGAAAATCCGTAGGTGGCAAATTGAAATCTTTCCAATAATGTAAAAGTTTCAGGTGCCGCTACAGCTTTTGTTTTTTCACCATAAAGGGTAAGTAACCCTCCAAAATCTCCGCCACTCTGTACACTCACAGCCATCAATCCAAAAAATACGGATACGGCAAGAAAGGGGATTTTTTCTGCCATGACTCTGACATCTGTCAGTTTTTTTCCCTTCCAGTAATCCATCAATAACAAAACCAATGGAAGCACTACTGCCATTGCCTTGGATAAAACACTGAGCACAAAAAGTATAAAAGTCAGAAAGATCCACTTTTTCTTATCCGTCATTAGGTATTTCCAGTAGGAGATACAGGATAAAAGGAAAAAAAAGGTATATAAAACATCCTTCCGCTCTGATATCCACACGACTGATTCGACATGCATGGGATGGAGTGCAAATATGGCACTGGTCATGACAGCAGTGAACCATTTTTTGTCGTCTATCATCCATATCAGGAAAAAGACCAGTAAACTGTTAAAAATATGGATAAGGATGTTCAGCCGGATAAATGGCTTTGGATTTAATTTTTTAATATCATTTGGTACCTGTATGGCCAGGGATATCATGGTGACCGGATGATAGTTAAGTGAAACAGGTGTTTTCCAAAGTTTACTATATTCCTTATTAAGTACCATAGCTTGCTCCTCTACATATACCTGATCGTCCCAGTTAACAAATTTATTGTCAAAACCTGATTTATACACTATAAAAGTGGTCAATATCAGGATAAACAACAAGCCAATTTCCCGATATCCCAGTCCATAAATTTTATTTACAGGCTTGACGGGAGCAGTAGTTACCTGATATTCAGGCCTTTCCTTTTTAGATTTTTGTTCTTTGTTGCTTCTCATGAGCGTCATCATTAATTAGTATGACAAAAGTATGTTAATTTATACTCAAAATAAATTGGTTTGCGAAAATGTGAGAATAACAAATTGCACAAAATAAAAATAAAGTCTGGAGGGCGATAGTTATTATTTAAGAAATTGGAGCCACATTTTTTAATCATAGCTTAAATGAAACCGTGGTGACACCAATACAAAACTGTTTGAACCAGTACAACGTCCTGATTTTATGTGCCGGGAGACCGGTGGGACTGAACGATTCAGCTGAAAGCTGATGAAGTACGACAGTGCTTCAAGTGAAGGAACCTGAAATGGATGGGTGGGGCGGGTGAGGATAAAATCGGGAAAATACGAAGAACGTAAGTTGTAGAATGTCA
>JACMLK010000359.1 GCA_014379665.1 Saprospiraceae bacterium
AGCTATTGTGCCTCTTAAATACATAAAAAGAGTGCTTAAGATCATATTGACACATAACCATATTATTATTTCCTGATCACTATATCCGACTATTAATGAAGAAAGTAAAACGACCATAATAAAAAATAATGCCAGGATGCCTTTTATCATAAGAATACCCGGAATGTGATACCCTGCTATTTCTCTGTTCTTAGGCATAAACTGAGCATTCCAGTTTTGAATACCCGGATCGTTTAGAAACTGAAATAGAAAAACAAAATTGAAGTAATCAAAATACACGCCATAGGATTCAGTACCTACTAAATTTTGAATTCTTGCTTCTACACCGAAAATATATACCGGTTTTATCAGGAGATTGATTATTACAAGAAGGATAATATTTATTATAAATTCACGCTTCATTCAACAGTAAAGGTAATGAATATTTTAGTCTGTTCACATCTGATCATGTCTGTCCAAATCCTTGCACCAGTTTTTTTTAAAACGAAACTCATCGTGTATTATTTGTAATTAAATAGAGAAAATGTACTTTTGTGACCTTATATAAAAACGATTTAATAATTATTAACGAATAATCAACAAATTATGGGACAAAATTTAATCTTTTTGATTCCTGTGTTCGGTGTTTTTGCACTTCTTTTCACATTTTGGAAGAGTGCATGGGTGACTAAACAGGAAGTCGGAACAGAAAGAATGGCTAGAATTGCTGCGAGCATTTCAGATGGAGCCATGGCTTTTTTAAAGGCTGAGTACAAAGTACTTGCTATTTTTGTCATTACAGTCTCTATTTTGATGGGTGTAAGTGGTATGACTGAAGGATCATCACCCTTAGTTGCCCTGTCTTTTATTTTAGGTGCTTTTTGTTCTGCTTTAGCAGGCTTTATTGGAATGAGGGTTGCCACAAAAGCAAATGTCAGGACTACGAATGCAGCGAGAGCCAGTTTAGGCAAAGCATTGGAAGTAGCTTTTGCAGGAGGATCGGTCATGGGTATGGGTGTTGTTGGATTGGGTGTTCTTGGTTTAGGTGCTCTTTTTGCTATCTATATTAATTTTGGATGGGTAGATGCCAATGGTGTATCAGACATTAATAAGGTAATCACTGTTCTTACAGGATTTTCCTTTGGTGCATCATCCATTGCACTATTTGCAAGAGTAGGCGGAGGTATCTATACCAAGGCTGCCGATGTTGGAGCAGACCTCGTAGGAAAAGTAGAAGCAGGAATCCCCGAAGACCATCCGCTCAACCCGGCTACAATCGCAGATAATGTAGGTGATAATGTAGGAGATGTGGCTGGTATGGGTGCCGATCTTTTCGAATCCTATGTTGGTGCCATCGTGGGAACTATGGTACTGGGTGCGGTATTTGTTGGCATCGGAGGATTTGAAAATTCTAATGATTTTAGCGGGCTGAATGCGATCCTGTTACCTTTGGTACTGTCAGGTGTCGGAATTATTTCTTCCATTTTGGGAACGTTTTTTGTTAAAGTAGGCGAAGGCGGAGATCCTCAGAAAGCGCTCACCAGAGGAGAATTAATTGCTGCTGCGCTTATGCTGGTTGCTACATATTTTATCGTTCAGTGGATGCTTCCTGAAACCTGGACAGATAATAAAGGGTTTGAGTACACATCATTGGGTGTATTTTGGGCTGTAATTATAGGTCTTGTGGCTGGGCTGGCGATCGGTATCATCACTGAATTTTATACCGGAACAGGCACTAAACCTGTAAAAAATATTGTAACGCAATCTCTTACAGGACCTGCAACAAATATTATAGCCGGTTTGGGAGTTGGGATGCAGTCCACAGCTCTTCCTGTGTTGGTACTTGCAGCAGGAATAATAGGTGCTCATTATTTTGCAGGACTTTATGGTATTGCAATAGCTGCAGTCGGTATGTTATCTAATCTGGGTATTCAACTTGCGGTAGATGCCTATGGACCTATTGCTGATAATGCCGGTGGGATAGCTGAAATGGCTGATTTACCTAAGGATGTGAGATCAAGGACAGACAAATTAGATGCAGTGGGTAATACTACCGCAGCCATAGGTAAAGGATTTGCTATTGGTTCTGCTGCATTGACGGCATTAGCGCTTTTTGCAGCTTATATGTCAGTGACAAATCTTGATGTGATAGACGTGGCAGATCCGGTAGTTATGGGTGGCCTTTTGATCGGATCTATGTTACCGTTTCTATTTTCATCACTTGCTATGAATGCTGTGGGCAAAGCAGCTATGGATATGATACAGGAAGTTAGACGACAATTTGCAGATATTCCTGAACTGAAGGCAGCTCTGGCTGTTATGAAAAAAAATGACGGAATAGATCAAAAAAGTTGGTCGGCTGCGGATCAGGCGGTCTTTGCAGCTGCGGATGGTAAACCTGAATATGGTAAGTGTGTTGAAATTTCTACCAAGGCTTCTATCAGAGAGATGGTATTACCTGGCATTCTTGCGGTTGTCTCTCCGGTTGCCATAGGTTTTGGTGGTGGTGCGGAAATGTTGGGAGGCTTATTGGCAGGTGTCACTTCATGCGGAGTATTGATGGCCATATTCCAGTCCAATGCAGGAGGAGCTTGGGATAATGCTAAAAATATGTTTGAAGAAGTTGTTGAGATTCTGTGCAAAATGTATTATAAGGGATCTGATCCACATAAAGCCACAGTGGTAGGTGATACAGTCGGAGATCCATTTAAAGATACTTCTGGTCCTTCACTCAATATATTACTTAAGTTGATGTCAATTGTAGCATTGGTGATAGCACCATATTTATAATTATTTAATAGCAAAAATTAAAATGCCTTTCATTTTTTTAAAAGTGGAGGGCATTTTGTTTTTCAGACAGTTTGCAACTTTTATTTTTGTGATTGGAGGTGTCTCTGTCACTTTTTCTTTGAGAAAGTTAATAAATGTTCATACACCGCAACCCATCCTTTCCAATCACCTTCTTCATCCAATGAACTATTATGCCAGACAATACCTATAGGAGATTCAATGCTTTTGGCATAATTAATCAATGAAGAAGTTCTTTTTATTGCTTGTTGAGCATCTAAATGCATATAATTTTTTAGAGTAACATCCATAATTTGAAATGGCTTGATGCACAATGTAGTTCTTTGTTCTTTTTTTAGATCATACCAAAAAAAATGATGCCCGGTAGATGCTTTGTAACCAATAACATCAGCATAACCCATACTATAGTCAACTCTTATTCCGGCATCTATCAGACTGTAATAAGTCTCAGGTAAATTTACTTTTAAGAAATGCTGTCGTGAATGAATGACTTGTTTTAAAATAATGTTCTCCAGTGTTGCTTTTTCTGTCAATACTAGATGCGGTTGGCGGTTCGACTCATAAGAAGGATGTATACCCATCTCGTAGGATTCACTCAAGAGGTTCAATTTTTTTATAAAATTTGGCTCATTCAGATCATGGTTCTTGTCATATTTTCCTGTTTTATTTGCCAGTAAAACAAAAAACTGAAGTTTTATCTTATTTTTTTTATGCAAATTTTCTATCAATGGGTAGCTACTAAATGGATCCACAGCTTCATTTCTCCATGCCTTAAGCCTCCTTCTGAAAGAGAAAATATTCAGTCTTGTTAAATCTCTGATGCAACCCCAAATATTCTTCCATCCTTTATTTGCATAAGCCCAAATCTGATCAATATCTACGGTAGAAAATAATTCAAATCCTGAAACTGTCGGGAAGTTAAAATGAGGGTATAATTTTAGAATGCTCTTTTTTAGTAAAATAATACATTCATCCACTAAAGCTCTTTCCAGAAAGTCCTTTTTAAAAGACAGACTCTCTGTATACAAATACCTGCCATGCTTGTCTTTGGTATGAGGCAAATATTCTTCATACCTTGAAATACAGAAAAAAATAAATGAAAAAATATCTGCATGACTTATTGTAATTTCATCTTTGGTCAGCTTGATAACTTTTTCAGCAAGGTGGCCAATTTCGATAGTATTATCCCTTAGACCTGTTTCAAAAAGTAAACCCTCGGGGAAAATAGGTATACCATGTTGCAAATTGGGTTCATGTAAATAAAATATGACGGGTTCGTCTGAATTTTCCAAATCAGGACTATAAATATAAAAAGCATATTCAACTCCTAATACCTCTTTGAAAATAAAATCAAATGTATACGAAAGTCGGGGAGTGATATTAGGAACAACAACTTTAATCACATTATTTTAGATTTGGTTTACAGAGTCTACTTAACAAAATGTTATGCATAAAATTGAGAAAATAATATTAATGTGATAAAGATGGCGAATAATATTTTCAACTGGGATATTCTTTGATCAATTATATTTTTATTTAGTTCATCGCAGTATATAAGTAGCATAATAATAAAAGGACATCAAATATTAATGTGGCAATTCCCTATTTGAAAATTTATTTTATTCGCCATTCCTCTACTTTTGACTATAAATATCTATCTTTGTATATAAATAAGTAAACAGAAATTCAATTGTATTAT
>JACMLK010000360.1 GCA_014379665.1 Saprospiraceae bacterium
ATCGATGGTTATTTTAACACTACTCTGGTAATGAAAGGTAAGTTGGGAAGTCAAATGATTCCGGATCTTAAAACACTTGACGCTTCCGGCTTTCTGGAAACTATCAGTGGAAGTCTGAAAGGATTCAACCCTATCGCATCATTGGCGGATAAACTCGGTATTCCTGAACTTAAAAATCTGAATCTGGATAATACAAAAAATTGGTTTGATATCGTTCAGGGCTTTGTTGAGCTTAAGGAATATAATAAAAATATTAAAGGTATTGATATGACCATATCCGGCAAACATGGTTTTGGCAAGGAAATGAGTTATAATATAGATTTGATCATTCCAAGGGAAATGATGAAAAAAAATGTGATTACATCACAGGTTGAAAGCGGTATATCTCTGATTGAAAAAGAAGCATCAAAACTTGGTATAAATATAAATCAGGGGCCAAACATATATTTGAATGTAAAAATGACAGGTAGTATAAAAAGTCCTGTATTTAAAATTATTCCCAAAACCGGAAAAGGCGCTGCAGTAAGTGATGCAATCAAAGATAAATTGAATGAAACCGTAACTACATTGAAGGATACCATAAATTCGGAATTAAAGAAAAAGGAGGCGCAACTTCGGGACACTATTACGAAGAGAGCAAATGAAGAAATTGATAAACTCAGGGAAGCAGCAGAAGAAAAAGCCAATAAAGCCCTTGACAGTATTAAAAATAAAGCAAAGGAAGTAGTAAACAGTAAATTGGATTCACTCACTAAAACCACCATTCTTGATTCACTTAACCAAAAGGCCCAGGATATTCTTAATAAAAAATCTACGGATGACCTGGACAAAATTAAAGATAAATTAAAGGATTTTAACCCTTTTAAAAAGAAGGGCAAAGGTTGATTGTAATTGAAAGGACATATTGTTGCAATAAAAAACAGACAAAGATTTGTGAGTTACCATTATTAGGAGTATTTTTGGAACATATTTTATGTATAGCCCATTAATACATATTGAAATTAAATAAAATATAAACAAATGAAACTTTATTTTGCAATTTTATTTTTAGCATTCACTTCATTGGGAGCATCAGCTCAGGATAATATTAAATTTATCGCTACTGAAGTAAAAACGGTGGATGTATGGTTGATGAAAAGCGGCGATCATCTTAAATTGAATAATGCGCAAAAAGAAAAATTGCATATTATTTTTGAAAATAAATTCAATCGTGTAGAGCAGATTATATCCAGACAACTCGGGAAATCAAAAACTTCTCACGAATTAACTAAGATTGAAGATGAATTCAGATCCGATGTCGAATCTGTTTTAAGTATTGACCAGCGGATGGCCTATCAGAAAAAGAAAAAAGCGATAGCGGTTACCTCTGAGTGATACATTTGCAGCCTATAGTCCTTCAGATTGGGTCCTTCCATCTGAGGGTGCCACTAATTCATTGTTGTGATTTGTTTAGTTGGCTGAAGGCATTAATAAGAAGTAATGCATTTATCAATTATCTGGTAGTTTGAAAAATCTTTTTACCCTAAACAGGTATTTTATTATGTACAAGTGGCATCTCATCCTGGGGATAATATTTGTCACAGGCAGCAATTACTTCGGAATTCTGATACCCCAAAAAATACGGGAGGCACTGGATTTAGTGCAAAACAAAATCATAGAATATAAACATCTGGACGCCGTATTACGGGAATCGAAATACGATGATATAGGCTATACTTTACTGATATTCGGACTTGTAGTGACTGGTTTTGTGATCATAAAAGGTCTGCTGATGTATTTCATGAGACAAACAATTATCGTGATGTCAAGACTCATTGAGTACGATATGAGAAAAGAAATATTCAGTCACTTGCAAACACTTGATCAATCCTTTTACAGAAAAAGTCAGACAGGGGATATTATGGCAAGGATATCAGAAGATGTATCGAAAGTCAGGAATTACTTAGGTCCCGGCGTATTGTATGGCATAAATCTAATCACACTCTTTATAATGACTATTTATGCTATGTTTAAGGTGGACGTCTACCTTTCCATTTTCGTTTTACTACCGCTGCCAATTCTATCCGTTTCTATATATTATGTGAGTAAACTCATCAATGAAAAAAGTACGGTTATCCAGCAGCAACTTTCGTTGTTAAACAGCACCGCTCAGGAGACCTACTCAGGTATTAGGATTGTTAAGTCCTATGTAAAAGAGAATCAGTTTGTACGATATTTCGAAGAACAAAGTGAAGAATTCAAAAAACGGTCCCTGAATCTTGCCAAAGTTGAAGCCTATTTTCAACCGATTATGACGCTCCTTATTGCTTTAAGTACTTTAATGGTCGTCATTGTAGGAGGCTTTCAGGTTCATGAAGGCAGGCTCACTGCAGGTAATATTGCTGAATTTATTTTGTATGTCAATATGCTTACATGGCCGGTAACTTCTATAGGTTGGATCGCATCAGTAGTTCAGGAAGCAGAGGCTTCTCAGACACGGATCAATGAATTGCTGGCTAAAAGAACCTCGCTAACAAATATAAACAATGATGTTTATACCATAAAAGGTGAGATTGAATTCAGAAATGTATCGTTTACCTACCCAAACACAGGAATTAATGCCTTGAAACACGTCAATTTCAGGATACTTCCGGGCCAAAAGCTGGCCATTATGGGTAAAACCGCATCAGGTAAAACCACCATTGCCGAATTAATTTCAAGAATGTTTGATGCGGATGAAGGGACGGTGCTTATTGACGGTAAAGATATAAGGAATCACAATATCAATGTTGTAAGGGAAAGAATTGGTTATGTACCGCAGGATGTGTTTTTATTTTCCGATACGGTGGCGGCTAATATTGCATTTGGTAAACCGGAAACTTCGGAAGAAGAGATTGAATTATTTGCAGACTATGCGTGTGTAAAGGATGATATTGATAAATTATCGAAAAAATTTAATACTATGGTGGGAGAAAGAGGAGTCACACTTTCCGGTGGTCAAAAACAAAGGATATCTATTGCCAGGGCTATCATCAGAAAACCCGACATCATCATTCTGGATGACGCATTATCATCCGTAGATACAAACACTGAACAACAGATTCTCGCTGGTTTCACCAAAATACTGGCCAATAAGACAACCATTACCATTACTCACCGTGCAACTAATCTGATGAATTATGACCGTATTATTGTATTGGAGAATGGTCAGATCGCAGAAGATGGG
>JACMLK010000361.1 GCA_014379665.1 Saprospiraceae bacterium
AACGGTAGCTCATCCAATGATTATAAGCACCCTGTTGCACCGGATGCTTTTAGAGGATTTATGGGAGGAGACGTAAATGGCATTACTGCAAAAATACAGGAAGGGTATTTCAACAAACTTGGAGTAGATGCTATTTGGATGACTCCTTTAGTGGAAAATATCATCTCACATGTGGATGAAGGAACCGGTGTTTCTTACGGTTTCCATGGATACTGGACGAAAGACTGGACCGCTTTTGATAAACGAATCGGCACAAAAAAAGAGATTGCACAAATGGTAAAAGTCGCACATGATCATGGTATCAGGGTAATTTTTGACGTGGTTATAAACCATACCGGTCCTGTCACACCCCTTGATGTTCAATGGCCTGAAGAATGGGTTAGGACTGATCCGGGATGTACCTATCAGGACTATGGATCCACGGTGACTTGTACCCTGGTCAAAAATCTTCCGGATATAAAAACAGAATCCACCGCAGAAGTCAAATTGCCTGATTTCCTTATAAAAAAATGGAAAACGGAAGGAAGATATGAGGAAGAAATGACAGAATTGGATGCTTTTTTCGCCCGAACAAATTATCCTCGCCGACCCTATTATTATATCATAAAATGGCTTACAGATTTAATAAGAGATTTTGGAATAGATGGATTCAGGGTAGATACCGCAAAACATACTGAAGAAGAAATATGGAAGGTACTTCGTGATGAAGCAGTTTTGGCGCGGGAAGATTGGAAAAAGACACATTCGACAGAAGTAATGGATGACAGTAAGTTCTATATGGTAGGAGAAGTATATAATTATTATGCCGGTAATGGACGTATTTATGACTTTGGAGATAAAAAAGTAGATTATTTTAATTACGGTTTTGACGCTTTAATCAATTTTGACTTTAAAGGTGATGCACAGAAATCCTATCAATCATTATTCAGTAAATATGATGCGTTGCTACGAGGACCCTTGAAAGGCAAAAGTGTTTTGAATTACATAAGTTCTCACGACGACGGAAACCCTTTTGACAAATCAAGGGCTAAACCTTTCGAATCAGCAACTAAATTATTGTTAACTCAAGGCGCAGCTCAGATTTATTATGGGGATGAATCAGCCAGAAGTCTGAAAGTAAAAGCCAAAGGGGATGCCACACTAAGATCTTTTATGAATTGGGAAGAACAAAAGTCAGGAGAAAACGCAAAAATACTTGAACATTGGCAAAAACTAGGTCAGTTCAGAAGAAATCACTTGTCGGTTGGTGCCGGAAAACACTTTTTGATCAGTGAAAAGCCCTTAGTTTTTGGTAGAATCTACGAAGATAAGCTTATCAGGGATATGATTGTTTGCGCTTTAGAGATGAATACGGGCATTAAAAAAATTCCTGTTCAGACATTTTTTTATGAAGGAGAAGTCGTAGTTGATTTTTATAGTGGTACAACCGGTAAGGTATTAAATGGGATGGTAGAAATTAATTCTCCATTCGATTTGGTTTTACTCCAAAAAACAGAATAAAACATCCTTGGCTCAATCTTTGATAGTTCAAGATAAAGAAAGATTTATGCAGCAATTGCAATTTATACCACCCACTCAGGCTCAGATATCCAGGTCAGCCATCCAACGACTATATATATCCATGAGACACCTGTTTATTCGGGGTAGTTATAAGCCAATGGGTGTATCCGGGGAGGCCATGATTGCAGCCATGTTATCGTTAAAGCCCGAGATATACGGATCGGTGGCAGATGAAGAAAAAGTGGAACTTGACGGCTTGCTATATATATTTCAAAGACTCCCTAAAGGCATAGAACAGTGTCGGTATATCAAACTTATTTCGAGGGAAGGATATGAAAATTCTAATTTTGAAACGCATATTCCTCCGAGACGAAAACGAAATTGTTACCGGGTGGATGAAGAGCAAATGTTTATTGAAATGACCCGAGGGGGCAGTGATATTTATGATATTCTTACTCACCTTACCTTTATGTACGTTGAAGCCGAAAAAATAAGAAAGAATAGTCTGGATACAAGAGGCAGAAAAAATCGGTCATGGTTAATGCTTGAAGCTTTGATAAAAGATATAGAAGAAGGTAAAGAAATCAATATGGATGTATGTTTTACCTATCTTAACTCAGTATTAGGAAGGACATATGACGAAATATCAATGGCATACCAACGATTTGAAAAATCTTCTGAGGTTAATAACCTTTTTGAAATTACTTATTGGCTTGGTAAATTGAGTATGGATGAATTCCTTTTGCAGATAGATAGAGAAATCACATTTTCACCGGCACTTAGAGAAAATCTTGGTCACCATATTTATGGTGAAAAATGGGCAGATAATATCAAAAAGGCATTATATGACGCAAATCTTTTTGACAGACAAATTCATATTATCAGCGCAAATCTGCACAGTGTGATGAATTGTTTATATGCAAAAGAGGCACTGAATAAAAAAGTAAAGTATGAAAATCTGGAGCAATTTGCGGAAATACTAAGTCTTAACAGTAATCACGAATTAAGACAAATGGTTCTGAAACACGCGGTTCAGAATGGCATGATCCAACTATCAGATACCAGCGGAACCAACATTGGAGTTCAAATATTTGATACAGAAAAGCTCAATGTCAATAATTTGCCTGAAGAACTTCAGATCTCCAAAAAAGGCAAAGCCAAAAATCCGGTAATTATAGTTATGGATTATGCATTTGGTGAACAGGCATATGAAACTATGGATGAATTGCTCAAACCTTACAGCTATCAAAAAGAAAAGTTGAATATGAATGTGATTTCAATCAACATCATGGGGAAAGCCGGAATTCTGCAGGGTGGAAAGGGAGACATTATGATACCTACTGCTCATGTGTTTGAAGGCACAGCAGATAATTATCCATTTATAAACCAACTTGACTCCGGTCATTTTGCAAATTGTGGTTTGGGTGTGTATGAAGGCAATATGATCACAGTGCTTGGAACATCATTACAAAATAAAGATATACTCAATTATTTTCTAAAGTCATCATGGAAAGCAGTGGGTCTGGAGATGGAAGGTGCTCACTATCAGAAAGCCATTCAGGCAGCGTCAAAAATCAGAAAAAGTATTGCCCCTGAGGTCATTTTGAGATATGCTTATTACGCTTCGGATAACCCATTGGAAACAGGAGGAACACTGGCTTCAGGTAGTTTGGGACTGGATGGGGTAAAACCAACATATCAAATCACGCTTGAAATGCTCAAGGGATGTTTAACATAAAAAAGTATAATTCAATATTTATTAATTTACCAAATTTAACTTTTATGAAATCACGTTTGTTAATTTTTGCAATCTTTATTGTTGCCCATTCCGGGTATGCTCAGGATAGCCTTATGGTAAAAGTAGACAGCATGCATTCATGTTCTACCTGTTACAGCAATATTGTGTCATTTGGGGGAAAGTATTATTTTAACACCTTGGAAAATACACGAACTACCCTGAGGGAAAATGGATTCTTATTGGATCAGGAAGCTTTTGAATATCAGTTGAGGATACATAATTTTCCTAAAATCTTTTATTACCAGCAATTAGGTACCTTAACAAATACTAATTATGCATCGGTAACAGGATTTGGACTCAAAGAAGACATCAGATTTAGGCTGATTAAGAATTCAAATTTTATTCTTACTCCTTATGTCGAATTAGGTGGAGGATATTACAGGATGAATATAGTAAAAGGCGTAACGTCCAATTCTGTTTCTTCTGTTCTCGGGTCAGAGGTTGAAAATTATTTTCTGGATAATTTTGTGCTCTCAGGTGATGTCGGTCTTGATGTCGGATATGGATTTGATGTGGAAGGCAAGAGATTCAGTATTATTGTTAATGGTGGTTTTATATCAAATTACCCG
Organism: Saprospiraceae bacterium; assembly: GCA_014379665.1. Classification (GTDB taxonomy): domain Bacteria; phylum Bacteroidota; class Bacteroidia; order Chitinophagales; family Saprospiraceae; genus OLB9. Next base: position 3,868 of record JACMLK010000361.1, read on the forward strand.
ACAGAGTGGAAATTAGCCGGTTCACTGGCGTTCAAAGAAAAGATCCATCTTACAAGTCCTTATGCAGGTGTTACACTACGTCTGGATATGGCCTGCAATGAGAGTTGTTGTAAATAATTAAAGATACAAAGATAATATTTGCACTTAAAATCAGGGGATGGGTTAGGTACCAATCCATCCCCTGATTCATTGATATTATGCCAGGCAATTAAAATCCGGTGACGGGATAAAGAACAGTCATTAAAATATAATCGGAACCAAATACCAGGTAAACAAAGTTATCAGTCCGATGGCTATCAGATTCATAATAAAACCAACTTTTATCATATCCTTCATCTTAATGTGATTGCTTGCAAAGACTATGGCATTGGGTGGGGTACCCATGGGTAGCATCCCGGCGCAGCTTGCAGCTAAAGTCATAGGGATACCCAACAAAAGTGGATTTATATTCATACTATCGGCCATGGATGATACCACGGGGGCAAATACGATGACCTGTGCCACATTGCTCATCACTTCACTGATGAAAATGGACAAGATCGTGATCATTGCGATAAGTATAAAAATATTGGTTGTATTTCCTGATAACCATACACCAAGTATCTGTATTAATCCTGCGTTTTCCAGTGTTTCTGCCAAACAGATACCACCTCCGAAGAGCAGAAGAATTCCCCATGCCATACGTCCGGTATCGCTCCATTCAAGAATGGCAGTTTCATTTTCCCCGGTATTTTTATCACCGGATGGAATGATAAAAAGCACAACTGCTGCAATGACAGCGATGATGGTATCATCAAGTTTGACTGCACTTTGCACACTATTGATCAATGAACGGAATACCCATAATCCTGCTGTACATAAGAAAACCAACAGTACTCTTTTTTCGGGGAGAGTCATCGGACCTAGTTCTTTTACTTTGAGGTTCATCAGATTTTCTGAAACCTGATCAGATTTTATATGGCTGGGATATAGCCATTTTACCATTACGAGATACAATGCAATCAAAAGAAGTATAGAAATAGGTGTGCAAAGCATCATCCAACGCATAAAATCTACATCCATACCATACTTATTCTGAAAATATCCGATAAAAGCCACATTGGGAGGAGTCCCGATAATTGTTGCAATGCCTCCGATATTAGAAGCATAGGCAATAGAGAGCATAATGGTAAGATTGAAATAGGCGTAATTGGCATTTTGTTGTTGGTTTTGTGAGATGACGGCTATAACTGAAAGGGCAATTGGATACATCATCATGGTGGTAGCAGTATTGCTTAACCACATACTAAGAAGACCGGTTGCCAGAATAAAGCCGAGTACTATCTTGTCACCTCCTGTGCCGGTTTTTTTGATAATGTTAAGTGCAATCCTTTTATGCAGATTCCATTTTTCAATTGCTAACCCGAGTATAAAACCGCCGAAAAATAAAAAAATGACCGGATTTGCATAGGATCTGGAAGTTTCTTCGAGGGTCGATATTTTGAGTAATGGGAATAATATCAATGGAAGTATGGCTACTATTGGCATAGGAATTGCTTCCGTTACCCATAAAAATATCATCAGTGTAGCGATCGAAAGCACAAGGGAAGCTTTTTCATCCAGACTAAAAGGATTGATATAACAAAAAACCAGCGCAATGACAAGTGCTGAAATTAATAAAAATACATTTTTTACAGCTAATGATATTTTAAGCGATCTGATTTCAAACATACTTTAGATCAATGCTACTGCTTTATTATCTTATGTGTATAGATTTTTCCTTGCATATTGATTTGAATTAAAAAAAGCCCGGAAGGTAGGCCCCTGATATCTAATTCTATTGATTTATTATTTGTGGTCTTTATCATATTAGAAAAAATGACTCCCCGGCTGTCATACAATGTTATGGTCAGATCGGACGGAATGGTTTCCTTAAAATTAAGACTCAACAGACTATTAGTTGGGTTTGGACCAACTGAATACAGACCCAAATCTATATCAGATACATTACTGTTTTTAACTTCCCACTCTTTGTCAAGGTATTTAAAACGACTTTTTACCCAGGCTTTCAGATAATTAACTTCTTCAATGTAGGTAGTTCCAACAAAATAATTTGGCCAGACATACTGTCCCAAAATCGGCCATTGTTGAAAATTTCTTACCTGTGCCTGAGATAACAAAGTAGCAACAGAATCTATTACAAAATTAACCCGTTGGTCCGTCAGTTGATTTGATCTTAGTGTTTTCCATCTCTGTTTAAGATCATTGTAAAACAATTCGTCCTGCAGAAATTTATTCCACCAGAAATGGATCACCCAATTATCTCCCGGGCATACGTCATTAAAAGTATTGATAACCAAACCATCAGGATTTCCTTGAGTGCAATAATCCACATTGCCAAAACCAAGGTTAAAATCCCATACCGGACCAAATTTGATTTTTCCACCGTCACTATCTCTTTCTTTATAAAAATAAGTACTAAGTCTGTAAGCATCAGGGTTTTTTGATATTTCATTTATAATGATAAAATCCATCAGGCTCTGAATGTCCATATATCTCCTGTATCCATTGACAGGATCTTCAAAATCCTCACCGGCTATGCTGTTTTCTACCTTTATCATGTGGTCCCTTATATAGACTTTTTGCTCTGAAGATATCTCGTCTGCTTTTGGATACTCATATTGAAAATAAGTATTTTGCAGGCACCTGGATATGGGGTATATAAAGAATACCAACCTTGCCCGCTATTTGATCCGGTTTCTTTATCAAACTTGAGGATATAACCACCGGTGAGTGCATCACCCAGAATGTCAGTTGTTTCAATTTTGGCAATATCTACCCTGTTTTTATCTCTCTTTATTTTTTCAATCAGTAGATAGATACCTTGATATTGGCCATTGAGGATGAGTTCATTATATCTGACTCTTGGGGCATATTCCATAATGGAACCCGCTAGGATGTAGGACAAACCATCCCGTATGAGTGATTTGTCATTATAGGTTGCATTCAAAGTCCAGTCACTTTCCTTGGGCATGCCAAGTAATTTGATATCATTATCCTCACCAATATCGTCCCAGGTTTCAAATCCATATGGTTTTTTAGGAAACCATTGAGAGGTAGATCCTCTTAATTCTATACCTATTTTGCCATTATAGTCATTTGGTGTATCTGTTATTTTGTTCTCTAAACCAGGGCCATTATTGATAATATGCATTTCAGCCATTATCTTGGGTTCGTCCTGAATTTGTGCCCCATTTGTTTTAATAATAATTATCGGTAAATTGGATTTAGTGAAGTTGACCTGACCCACTGCATTTTGGCAGAAAGCCAAAAGAAGAATAAAATATATAAATGACCGTATCATCTGAATTTTTTGTAAAGATATATAGAATTAATATCCTGAGAGAAAGTTTTAAATGTGTATCTATACTTTGTATTATTGACCGTATTAAAATGCTATTTTAAAATAAATATATTAACTTCCAGTAAATAAATATTTAAATATAAAATGCTGATTATGTGCCTTTAGTTAAAATATATGTATTAAAATATTGACAAGTTAAATTAATTAATTTAACTTTGAGTTAAATTATTAAAACAACCAAAAATGTCTGAAGTTTTAACAGATAATATAACGCTGAAAGGAGGAGAATTTCTTATTAAAGAGTCCAATTTTAAGGATTTGTTCATCCCTGAGGATTTTAATGAAGAACAGCTAATGGTCAAAGAAACCGTCCGTTCATTTGTGGAGAATGAAATCTACCCGGTAGTGGAAAGAATTGAAAAACTGGAAGAAGGGCTGATTCCATCTATTTTAGACAAATTTGCTGATTTGGGATTATTGGGTACGCATATGCCTGAAGAGCTCGGTGGCAGCAACATGGATTATCTCACCAATACATTGATTGGGGAAGAAGTGGGACCTTCCGGTTCATTCAGTGTAAGCTTTAATGCGCATACAGGCATCGGAATGTTACCCATTTTATATTACGGAACAGAAGAACAAAAGACAAAATACCTTCCAAAACTAATAACGGGAGAACTGAAATCCAGTTATTGCCTCACCGAACCTTTCAGTGGTTCAGACGCTTTATCTGCAAAATCTACTGCTACATTAAATAAAGAAGGAAAGCATTATATTCTTAATGGTCAGAAAATGTGGATCACCAATGCTGGTTTTGCTGATATATTTACCGTCTTTGCACAGGTAGATGGTGATAAGTTTACCGGCTTTATTCTCGAGAAAGGTATGGAAGGGTTAATATTGGGGGCCGAAGAGAAAAAACTTGGTATCAAGGGTTCTTCAACCCGCCAGGTCTTTATGGAAAATGTCAGAGTGCCCATAGAAAACCTACTTGGAGAGATTGGTAAAGGACACCTGATCGCATTCAATGTACTCAACACCGGCAGATTTAAATTAGGCGCATCCTGTCTGGGAGGATGTAAAAAACTTACTGAAACCGGAATCAAATATGCAAATGAAAGAGAACAATTCGACGTGCCTATTGCTTCTTTTGGCGCCATTCAATACAAAATAGCCGAACAAACAATCAGGTGTTTTGTCACAGAATCATCTATATACAGAACAGCGCAGTTGATCCAGCATGGAGAAATCCAATTTAAAGATTCCGGGTTTGACTTTGCTAAATCAAAACAACAAGCTGCAGAAGAGTACGCTCTTGAATGTTCGATCATTAAAATCATCGGCTCAGAGACACTGGATTATGTAGTGGACGAAACGGTACAAATCTTTGGCGGAATGGGTTACTCAGAAGAAGGGGTCGTGGCAAGAGCCTACAGAGATTCACGTATTAATCGTATCTTTGAGGGGACCAATGAGATCAACCGTATGGTCATTCTGAGCTCAATACTTAAAAGTGCCATGAAAGGTGAGCTGGATCTCATGACTCCCGGAATGGCTGTTCAAAACGAATTGATGAATGGTGTGGTTACAGGAGATGTATTTTCAGGAGATTATATCACAGAGCAAACCGCCGTTTCGAATTTTAAAAAGATACTGATTATGCTCTTAGGTTCAGCCGCTCAGCAAGCCATGGGCGGTCAGCTCAATCTGAAAACTGAGCAGGAAATCCTGATAAACATGGCTGATATCATCATAGAAATCTTCAATGCCGAAAGTACGTTAATGCGTGTGATGAAAATTGAAGAAAATTATCCTGATAAAGATATCGACCTGTACAATGCCATACTTCGCACACATTTGCATGATTCTACAAATAGAGTCACCAAACAGGCTACAGACGCCATCGCTTCCTTTATTGCCCCGGAAATGCAGAGTGCATTCATCAGTGGATTGAGAAAGTTTACTAAATATCCTTTACAAAATGTGAAAGAAAACAGACGTAAGATAGCCAGGGCAATGATCTCTGCAGGTGAATACGCATTGTAAATTGGATAATCTATAGTATGATAAAAGCTATTAATTGATTGCTTTTGTTTTTTGATATCTCAGTAGAAAAGTATGAATTGGATTGCAATACGATTCATGATATTAGTTTTTTAAAACTCACTGGTAAAATGAAACTGTACTTCCGGATGATTCTCCTGAGCCATCTTTAGTGTCCATGCTGATTCTGCCAGAAATACCAGCTTATTATCCGTATCTCTGGCCAGGTCTTTTTTCCTCCTTGATATGAATTCCTTAAGGACAACGGAATCTTTGCAACTGATCCAGCATGCTTTGTGGAGATTGACAGGTTCATAATCGCAGGATGCTCCGTATTCATGTTTCAGACGGTATTGAATTACATCAAATTGTAGTGCCCCTACAGTTCCAATGATTTTTCTGCCATTATCTTCCTTGGTAAACAGTTGGGCCACACCTTCATCCATAAGCTGATCCAAACCTTTATTCAGTTGTTTGGTTTTCATAGGGTCTGTATTATTGACAAACCGGAACTGCTCAGGCGAAAAACTCGGTATACCTTTGAAATGCAGTATTTCTCCTTCTGTCAATGAGTCGCCGATCTTAAAATTGCCTGAATCATAAAGACCCACGATATCTCCCGGAAAAGCTTCATCAATCACAGATTTTTTGGACGCCATGAATGCAGTTGGATTTGGAAACTTCATGTTTTTACCCTGACGCACGTGAAAGTAATTGGTGTTTCGCTCAAATGTCCCGGAACATATTCTTAAAAAAGCAATTCTGTCTCTGTGTTTCGGATCCATATTGGCGTGAATCTTAAATATGAAACCTGAAAACTTAGGTTCTTCCGGTTTAACTTCTCTTTCTTCTGTCTCTCTTGGCAATGGATTTGGGGCTATATCTACAAAGCAATCAAGTAATTCACGTACGCCAAAGTTATTGACCGCACTCCCAAAAAACACAGGACATATTTTGCCATTTAGATAATCTTCGCGTTTAAATTCAGGATAAACTGAAACAATAGTATGAACCTCGTCACGCAACTCATTAGCCGATATTTTACCGACTTTGTTTTCGAGCAGATCATCGTTAAGATCTGTTATCTTGATTGCATCACTTTCTTCCTGTATACCATGGGCACCAAATAGTATCAGGTTTTTTTCATAAAGGCTATAAACCCCTTTAAATCGCTGTCCCATACCAACCGGCCAACTCA
>JACMLK010000362.1 GCA_014379665.1 Saprospiraceae bacterium
GAATTTTGAATTTTGAATTACGAATTGAATATTGTGCGTGCCTAACATAGGTTGACATGTTTTAAAAATTAATATCGTCTTGTAAGCTGTAATTTTTACTAATTTTTCATCAACTTTGCGGTCTTATGAGCGAGGTGGGTTATTCGTATTTAGATGAATTAAATGATATTCAGCGTCAGGCAGCGTCCTGCATCGACGGGCCTGTTATGGTAATAGCGGGTCCCGGCTCCGGTAAAACGAGGGTTTTAACCTACAGGATAGCTCATCTGATCAATAAAGGAGTTATACCGGGTAACATACTGGCCTTAACTTTTACGAATAAGGCTGCACGGGACATGAAGGACCGGATAGAACGCGTGGTGGGGTCTAAAGCACAACGTGTATGGGCTGGTACCTTTCACTCTCTTTTTGCAAGGATTCTTCGTGTAGAAGCACACCGAATTGGTTACCCCAATGACTTTACCATATATGATACAGACGACACAAAAAGTGTCATATCTGAGATTATCACACAGATGAATCTGGATAAAAAAGTGTATGCCCCGGGAGTGGTACGTTCCAGAATTTCTGCTGCCAAAAGTAATCTGATCACCCCGAAGGCTTATATCATTAATGACGAACTGATGGCTTATGATAAAATGGCCAGACGACCTTTGATTCACCTGATTTATGAAAAGTATGCTGCGAGATGTCTGAGGGCCGGTGCAATGGACTTTGATGATCTTTTGCTCCAGATGTTCAGATTGTTATATCAGAATCCGGATCAGGTCAGAGAAAAATACCAACGCCAATTACAATATCTGATTGTAGATGATTTTCAGGATACCAATTACCTTCAATATGAAATTCTAAAACTTCTGACCATATATTCAGGTAGTCGAAATAATATTTGTATTGTCGGTGATGATGCGCAAAGTATTTATTCTTTCAGAGGAGCGACCATTGAAAATATTTTGCAATTTGAGCATGATTTTCCTGAATTACAGACTTTTAAACTGGAGCAAAATTACAGGTCTACTCAATTTATAGTGGAAGCAGCAAATGAGGTAATTCATCATAACAAACGTCAGATTCAGAAAAAAATATGGACAGACCGGATAGAAGGTAATAAAATAAAAATAATTAAAGCCGCCACAGAAACCGAAGAAGGCAAACGGGTAGCGGACACGATTATTGAGCAAAAAAACAGATTTAATCTGCAAAATAAGGATATTGCTATTCTTTATCGTACCAATGGGCAGTCCAGGGTTTTTGAAGAACAATTGCGCAGATACAATATTCAATACAGGGTATATGGAGGACTATCCTTTTATTCCCGTAAGGAAGTAAAAGACCTTATAGCCTATATGCGTCTTACTATCAATGATAAGGACGATGAAGCACTGAAAAGGGTCATTAATTATCCACGTCGAGGCATTGGTGAGAGCACTATAGACAATATCGCTCAGTTGGCAGATGATAATGATCTGAGTATGTGGGAAGTGCTCACAAAAATAGAATTTAACAACAGATCCCGAAAGAGTATCGGTGATTTCGTCACACTGATACGTGCATTCAAAGCCAAAGCTGTAAAATCAAATGCATACGAAATAGCAGACTATATTGCCAGAAATAGCGGCATCATAGAATTGCTGAAAAGTGATAAGAGCATAGAAGGATTAGGCAGAATGGAAAATATTATTTCCCTATTGGATGGTATCAAAGAGTTTGTGGAAGATGACGAAATTCAGCTGAATGAAGAAATGGACAAGGACAAAAGCCTTTCCACCTTTCTTCAGACAATCTCTCTGATGACTGATGCGGATCAAAAGGAAGAGAATCCGGATACCGTAACATTGATGTCGGCCCATTCAGCCAAAGGACTTGAATTCAAATCAGTCTTTGTCGTAGGTCTGGAGGAAAATCTTTTTCCAAGTTATATGGCCTTAAGTGAAGGCAATCAGATAGATGAAGAGCGGCGACTTTTCTATGTAGCCATTACAAGGGCAGAAGAATTGCTTACTCTAACTTATGCCAATAGCAGGTACCAGTATGGAAGTATGAGATACAATGATCCAAGTCGTTTTCTGGAAGAGATTACAGACAAAAATCTGGACTCGATCATTTCTATACATAAGAAAGAGGGGTTCCCTGAACCGAAGATATTAGGTAATTTCAGACCTTTGGGCTCCAAAAAGCCAATGATTTCTGTAAATCCCGGTGATTTTGTCGCTGCTGATCCTAAACAAATAAAACCGGGCATGGAGGTGATCCATTTGAAATTTGGACAAGGTAAAGTGATCAGCGTGGATGAAAGAATGGTAGCATCTATCGTGTTCGATGGACTCGATGAAAACCAGGATAAACGTATCATGCTTCAATTTGCCAAGCTCCAGATTGTGGAGTGATACATTACAATAATATTTAGATTATATGAATCCATTTTTTAAGCCATTTACCACTCTATATGGCGTTCCGCCTTTTAATATCATCAAAGAAAATCACTACATCCCTGCCATCAAATCGGGAATCAAGGTTCAAAAAGAAGAGATAATATCCATATGGAATAATCTTGGAACGCCTACATTCGAAAATACGATTGAAGCTATCGAAAATTCAGGCGAGATTATCAAGCGGACAGTGTCTGTTCTTTACAATTTGTCTTATGCAAATACCAGCGCATCGATTCAAAACATCATGCAACAGGTGGCTCCTGCATTATCAGCACATCAGGATCAGATATTTATGAATAAAGATCTTTTCAAAAGAGTAGAATTTGTTTGGGAAAATAAAAAGCAACTTAAAATTTCAGGCGAAAGGAGTAGACTACTGGAGTTGTATTACAAAACCTTTACCCGCAATGGAGCTAATCTTTCTGTCAAAGACAAAAAACGAGTTTCAGATATCAATAAAAGATTAACCGTATTGAGTCTGCTTTTTGGTCAGCATATTCTGGAAGCTATTAATGAGTATCAACTTATCATTGATCATGTAACCCTGCTGGTCGGAATACCTGAATCTCTTAAAACAGCTGCTAAGGAAACAGCCATCAAATGTAATATGCCTGAAAAATGGATATTTACTTTACAAAATACCAGTGTTGTTCCTTTTCTTCAATATGCACAAAACAGATCTCTGCGAGAAGAAATCTGGTCAGCATACACCAATAAAGGCAATTTGGGTGACAAAAATGACAATAATGCCATTGTAACAGAGATAGTGATGTTAAGATCAGAAAAAGCAGCCATACTGGGTTATGAAAGTCATGCACATTATGTACTTGAAGAACAAATGTCCAAAACGCCTGATCAGGTTAATGAATTACTCAACAAATTATGGTTGCCTGCCATTGAAATTGCTAAATCTGAAGCAACTGAACTTCAAAAAATGATGGATGAAGAGGGAAGTAATGTTATTCTTCATGCTTCTGATTGGAGATATTACGCTGAGAAGCTACGAAAACAAAAATATGAGGTGGACGAAGAAGAGATGAAACCTTATTTTTCATTGGCTAATGTACAGAAAGGAGTTTTTGATGTAGCTCAAAGATTGTATGGCTTGTCTTTTACAAAAAATGATCTGCTACCTTCGTATCATCCGGATGCTTTCAGCTATGAAGTAAAAGAATCTGATGGAAAATTGGCAGGGGTGCTATACCTAGACTTTTTTCCCAGAGAAAGCAAGCAGGGAGGAGCGTGGATGACAAGCTATGTGGAACAAAAAAGATATAGAAAAGCCAGGGTGTTGCCGGTCATATCTATAGTCTGCAATTTTAGTAAACCAACGGCAGATACACCTTCACTGCTCACATTTGATGAAGTGAATACATTTTTTCACGAATTTGGTCATGCACTTCACGGTCTTCTTTCTGATGTCACGTTTTCTTCTCTGGCCGGGACAAGCGTGCCCACAGATTTTGTTGAGTTACCTTCACAAATTATGGAAAACTGGGCAGAGGAACCGGAAGTTTTAAAATCCTATGCCAGACATTACATCTCAGGAGATCCGATACCTGATACGATTATAGAAAAAATGGATAAGAGCAGGAAATTTGGTCAGGGATTCGCTACAGTGGAATACCTTGCAGCATCTCTGTTGGATATGTCATTTCACACACTTAGCCATCCGGCAAACATTGAATCTGCAGACAAATTTGAACATACACTTTTTGAGCATATCGGTCTTATGGAGGAAGTGAATTCACGATATAAAAGTACCTATTTCAGTCATATATTTGCAGGTGGTTATTCCTCCGGATATTACAGTTATATCTGGTCTGAAGTTTTGGATGCAGATGCATTTGCTTTATTCAAAGAGAGAGGAATATTTGATGCGAAGACAGCAGAGTCATTCAGAAAGAATATACTTAGTACTGGAGGAACTGTCGATCCGATGATATTGTATACCAGATTCAGGGGTCAAACGCC
>JACMLK010000363.1 GCA_014379665.1 Saprospiraceae bacterium
AGCACCGTTCATTCCCGATCTGCCCATCCCTATCGGGTTCCTTCGCTTCTCACATTGTCATGTTCGACCTTCCAGGATCGCTCAGTCCTGCTTTTTCTATCGCCATAATTAGATGATTATTAACCTTTGAGGTTTGATGGCGATAGACGCACTTTTGCTTCTTCATTCACTATCGCTTGTTTTTTGAACCTACCCCACAGCAAACTGCCTACTTTCACCGTAATCATTGTAAAAAACAGCTCTTCTGATCGCTTTTTCTGATATGTGATTACCAAATTTCAAGAAAAAATCCCTTTGCAATCTATGACGGTCTGTAAACTCAACCTCAATGGTATCAGCGAGGTTATTTTCTATGATATCAAGTACTGACATAAACATCATTCGGGCAGGCTCATAGACATCGCTTTCACGCCAGACCTGCACGATAAGGAATGTCCAGGGTGTCATTTCTGCATTGGATGTTGGAAGGATGTGTTCGCTATGCTGTATAGTTTCATTACGCGTGCAGGTGACCGATAATGCAGGCTCATAATTGGCTATTCCACCTTCAAAATCTATGTGCAGATACCCAAGTCTTATCGTTTTTTTGTCGCCGTCATTGACTTTGTCCCACAACAGATGCCGATTTAGCTTATAAACCATCGGGTCGGATGTGGTTACCATTAAACTGCCTTTGAAATGTCTGAACGATTTTTTGCTGTATATATTCATCCTCCTGAATGCCATTTGTGATTCAGGGTTTTTCAGGCCATTGTTCAGATGTTTATACCCTTTTGGTTGGGTATCATCTGCACGCAACGTATTGATCATCACCCTCATAACGTCCATCGGATATTTATAGTCAGTGTACCTATGGGTCATATGTTTCATGGCTTGCCGGAACATCTGACCAGCCTTAGTAGCCACTGCAAATTCAGATTGATTCTTCCGGGTTTCGGCGTACTGGGGCGCTGTGCGCATTTTTTCGAGGTCTACATCACCAATGGTACGGGTTACTTCTTTTCCATTTAATGTATAACTGACTGTTTTACCCAACTTGCCTGTAAATTTAAAAACACCTGTTTGCTTTGCCATAACATTCTGATTTTTCTTAGAAACTGAATTTTAACAAAAATTATTTTATCAACATACGACTTTAACATTTGAATTGTTTGGCTTGCGATCGGACGGCTAACAGACGTCCCATCGCTATACTCATTGATAGTATATTGGTGCTGGTGAATGAAGAAGGAAGATAAAAGTAAGGTGGAAGTGTCCTCGAAGGATTGTGGGAGGATTGTTGGAAGATCATGCCAGGATCATGGGAGGATCCTGGGAGGACTATCGATGCAACGTCGGGACAACGTCGGGACAACCTCGATGCAACATAATATTTTTTTGGTATAAATCCGGTAGTTTTATTAGTTCTTTTTGACTATGAATCTGCAATATATTAACAAAATTACGGGGATTTAGGTTCCCTTTTTGTTCTGTTTAATTTGTTAGATTTGGAAGACCTGCCCGCCTACTTTGTAGATGTCAGGTGGGTTTGGTGGATTTGTAAGAACTGTATAAAAAAGTAGTTAATCGGGATGTCGGGATTTCGGGTTTGCGGATCAGAGGGTCAACTTGTCAATTGCTTGTTTTTACAAGGTTTCTTTAAGTACTCATATTCTTTCTACACTAAGGCCTAAACCTTTTTTTGCATACTCTGGAAAATGGTTCACCTACCGAGCAACTAGGAGACTTGGTCATTGGGCACAAGTTGCAAACTTGCGCCAGCATCGGATTTTTAAGGACTCTTGATTGTCAATCATTCTTCAAACAAATCTTCCAGTTGGCCTGTCTTCTTTAGTTTGATAAAACACCGGGCAGCAGCTATCACATCTGCACGTGCATTATTGGTGGGTTTATACCCGTGATTAAAACAGGTGGCGTGTAATTCATTGAGTGTTGGCCATTTATATCCACCTCCTTTGGCAGGTAGTTTGCAGTAATAAGTACTTTCCTGCATCAGACAATAGCGCTCTTTTTTGAACATGTTGATACTCTTTACTTTCCGGATATATTCTGCCCCTACTACATTCTCATTATAACTGAGATTATGCGCAAATATATATTCCGCTTTATCCACACTGGCGCTGAATTTATCCAGAATTTCTTCCAGTGGAGCACCTTTTTTTACAATATCATCGGCATCAATATGGGCATTTTTTTCGACATTTTCATCGATAGTAAATCCATCAGGTTTTACGATACAATCAAAATCTTCTATCGGTTTGTATTCACTGTTTAAAAGAATCCAGCTCAGATGTATGAGTCTTGGCCATGCAAAAGTATCCGAAAAAGGCGCTTTATAGTTGGTAGGTTTGGCAATAGCCGAACAGTCAAATATCAGGTACATGATTTATAATTCATTGGTGAGCAATTGGTATATATTTTCAGCAAGTTGGTAAGAGGTGCTTTGCGACAGAGATACCTTTTTAATCTCTTCCGATGGGAAATTTGCAAGAACAGCTACTGCATGAAAATTACCATTGTTGTCTTTTTTGCAATATACTCCCAGAGATGTACTCTTTATTTCGCCCAGCAGTCTGAGTACTTTTCTTTCAATATTAGTCTCTTCGGCCACGTCCGGGTTATGAACGAGTTTCATTATTTTTCTGGTTCTTAGATTTTCAATATGCGTCTGATAACAATGTACACCCTGACCTGGCTTAGGTATTAATTCTTTCGGGTGCAGAGAGACCATATGCAGGTCGGGTAATAGCTGATCTGAATCATGTAGTTCTACCTGTGAAATAAGTAAAGCATCTATGGCACCATCCTGAAGCATATTAAGGTTGTGGGACGTGTTTTGACCGACAATACAGGTTAAGGCAGAGGGACAAAGTGATTTTAATTGTAAAGCTTCCAAAGATGTTTGAGTGCCTATCACTGCCTTTTCTTTTAACCTTAAGTCACTGGCCGGACTGAATGCATCATGGCGGATCAGTAATTGTGATGAGGTATCAGCTCTCTCAGAAAGAGCACATAACTTCAATGCTTCCGTTTGGACAATACTTGTTTCATGAAGTGGATATATAACCACATCAATGTCATCGTTTAATAAAGCTGATGTAAGTGGATTCATGACCATACCAAATTCGGATGCGATATGTGCTTTACCAATATCATTGACATGAGAAATGTATTTTATTTCTCCTTCCACCTGGTACAAGGACAATTTATGTTTAAGTTCAAGTGCATGCCTTAAGTCAGGCTCACTATCGGATACACCTATTCTAATCTTCAGTGGTGGATTGGTCATGTATTTTGTCAGTTTTTGAATCGGTTTTGATCCAAATGCAAAGATAAAGATAAATACAGGTTGTTTTCTTGCGTTTATAATAAATTGTACTCCTTATATATTAA
>JACMLK010000364.1 GCA_014379665.1 Saprospiraceae bacterium
ATTTGTTAAACATGTACTTACCTATACCGGTACGAATCTTCCTGACAATCAGATTACAGGCACACTTTCGGTCGAAATGACCCAGAACCTGGTTTTACTGCCAACAAATCTTATGCAGGCCAGATTTTTTGATCCGAGAGTCAGTTATTTTTCAATACAACAAACCGATTACAGTTCTGATGACCAGAAAGCCTCCCGGAAGCGGCTTATAACCCGGTGGAGACTGGAACCAAAACCTGAAGACAGAGAAAAATATTTCAGAGGCGAACTGGTAGAACCAGTCAAACCCATTGTGTATTATATAGATCCGGCTACTCCTGAAAAATGGAGGCCATACCTCATGCAGGGTGTAAATGACTGGCAGAAAGCATTTGAAGCCGCCGGGTTTAAAAATGCCATTACTGCTAAATTGCCACCATCAAAAGAAGAAGACCCGGAATGGTCACCTGAAGATGTCAGATATTCTGTGATCAGATATGTGAGTACCGATATTCAGAATGCCATGGGACCTCATGTACACGATCCGCGCACTGGAGAAATCATAGAAAGTGATATCATCTGGTATCACAATGTGATGAATCTGCTACGTGCCTGGTTTTTCACACAAACGGCAGCCATTAATCCGGATGCCAGAAGTCCGAAATTCAGAGACGAAGTGATGGGAAGACTGATCAGATTTGTGGCAGCGCATGAGGTAGGACATACCCTTGGACTACCCCACAACATGGGATCCAGTTCTGCATACCCGGTAGACTCGCTTAGATCTCCACTTTTTACCAAAAAGATGGGTACAGCTCCTTCGATCATGGATTATGCCCGTTTCAATTATGTGGCTCAGCCGGGAGACGGTGATGTAGGTCTCATGCCGGACATTGGTCCATACGACAAATGGTCTATCAACTTTGGATACCGACTTTTTAAGGATGCGGCCAGTCCTGAGGCAGAAAGGGTTATACTCAATCAATTAATTAAAGAAAAAGCAGGTGATCCGGTGTACAGATTTGGCAGACAGAGAGGACTACCAACAGACCCGTCAGCTCAGACTGAAGACTTAGGTGATAATGCAGTTAAAGCATCTGAATATGGCATCAAAAATTTGAAAAAAATCATTCCTAATCTCATACAATGGACGGGAGAAGATACTAAATCATTTGAAGAATTGAAGGAATTTTATGACGCTGTGATCGGGCAATTCAACAGATATATAGGGCATGTGACTGCCAATGTAGGAGGAGTGTACGAATTTTATAAAACCTATGACGAAGCGAGTCCAATATATAGCCACGTTTCAAAAGAAAGACAAAAGGAAGCGGTTCAGTTTTTGAATGAGCAGGTATTCAGGACGCCACTTTGGATAGCGGATCAGCAAATACTCAACAGAGTGGAAGAATACGGCAATACCGAGCGCATCAGAAATATTCAGGAAAGGACCATCAATCAGATACTGAGTAAAGAACGTCTGCTAAGAATACAGGAAAACGAAGCATTATACGGGGTCAAAGCTTACAAACTTTCTGAGTTGATGGATGATTTAACTTCGGAAATATTATCAGAGATTAAATCTAAAAAAGCGGTGGATATTTATAGACGTAATCTGCAACGTACTTATCTGGATATCCTTGGAAATACGCTGAAACAAACCGATAATGCTGCCAAAAATTCAGATATTACCGCTATTGTCAGGGCACATATCAGGAAAATAGATGCTTTACTCAAGGCTTATATTATTGCTGATGTTTCTTCGACGTACCATAAAGATGACCTCAGGAACAGGATAAGAGATCTGTTTGAACCAAAGTAAAAACACGGTATAGATTTTACTCAATCTCAACGTCATTAGTTTTGATCCGAAGGGTAGCTAAGGAGGCCAATATAAGTAAAACCCCGCCGAATCTCAAAGCATTGGAAGGATCACTTCCCAGGAAATGCTCATATACATAACCAAAAGTGAGTGTCTGAATGATCATTGGAATCACAATCATCATATTGACAATACCCATGTAAACCCCGTTCTTTTCGGGTGGGATGCTGTTGGCCACCATTATATACGGGATTCCCATCATACTTGCCCAAGCGATTCCAAAGCCAATCATCGGAGCAAAAAGTAAAAATTTATTTTCAATACCCGGCATAATAAGCAAGGCAAAAGCGGCCATTCCAAGACAGATAGCATGAACATATCTTGCACTGTATTTTTTGGCTACCCACACCAGCCCAAAAGCGGACATGAAGGTGACAATATTGTAAAACCCGTTCACGAGACCCGTCCATCCGGCTGCTTCTGAGTATAAGGCCATATTTTTTTCAGCACTGGTTTTCCAGACACTTTGAGCTATACTGTGTGAAACATATTGCCAGTAACAAAACATGGCGTACCACTGAAAAAGATACACAAGAGAGAGCTGCCATAAAGTGGATGGCATTTCTCGGATCGCACCGGCAATCTCAATGAATGGCTCGAAGACAGCCGCCAGGCCTCGTTTTCTCGACGACCTGAGTGTTTCGAGTTCCAAAGCGGAAGGAGGAATCTCCGGAGTGGTACTTATGGACCACAAAACCGACCCGATAGAACATACAGCGCCAACAAAAAAAGCACCAAATACCCAGTAAGGAATTCCTGCATCTGAACTGCCGGTCCAGATTTGCTGAAAAAAATATAAAGAGAGATTGGCAAGTGTAATGCCTAAACCCGTGAAAAAGCTTTGGGTAAGGAATCCTTTGGCATATTGTGCTTTCGGGAGTTTATCAGCCACAAAGGCACGATAAGGTTCCATAGCAGTATTGTTGCCGGCATCGAGTATCCATAGCAGACCCGCTGCCATCCACAACGCCGAACTGAAAGGCATAAAAAATAAGGCAATGCTGCATGTGATAGCTCCAGCCAGAAAATACGGTTTTCTTCGTCCCCATCGTGGGCTCCATGTTTTGTCACTCATAGCGCCGATGATGGGTTGTATGAGAAGACCGGTCATCGGTCCCGCCAGATTAAGTATGGGTAGTTGTGCAGGATCTGCGTCAAGAAAGGTATAAATCGGATTGATAGCAGTCTGTTGCAACCCAAAACTATACTGGATCCCAAAAAATCCAAAATTCATGTTTATAATCTGTGATATAGAAAGACCAGGCTTTATGCCATTGTCTTTAATATGTGAAGATCCTGCAATGCCACCGACAGCCATGATGAGTTGATTTTGGTTCCAAAGCTAATAACTTATTTGTTGGTATAACAAATTGCATTTCTTATTTATTAAAAACATTTTCTGATACTGTTCAAATA
>JACMLK010000365.1 GCA_014379665.1 Saprospiraceae bacterium
AAATCAGGAATTTATAATTTCTCAGGTAATTATAAATTTGATGGCAATGGAAATGTTCAGTCCGACCCGTATGGAGTTCCGTCACTTCGCATCGATAGTAAAGTCATTGATGTGCTCACAGCGGTAAATCTTGAAAAAGGAAAGCAATACAAACTAGACGTTCAATTATCGATAGCTCCTTTTATGTGGGCGAATTTAGTTGAGCCATCGGCCACGTTGTATTGGGCTGAAGCAACTTCACGAGATTATCATAAGGAAGCTTTAGATGCGGCTAAGAAAGGTGATGTAATAATTTTTTGTGGCGGTATTTCTCCTCGGTTAGAAGGCGAGGAAATGAAATTGGAAACCACTGGCTTTGCACACGGTGATCGTACAGATTTAGAACTACCAAAAGTTCAGGAAGATTTGCTAAAGGAACTTCTTAAAACAGGTAAGCCAATCGTATATGTGAATTTTAGTGGAAGTGCGATTGCACTAAATTGGGAAAATGAAAATCTTCCTGCAATTGTTCAGGCATTTTATCCTGGCGAAGCTGCGGGCACTGCGTTAACGCGATTATTATTTGGAGACTTCAATCCATCTGGAAGACTACCCATCACCTTTTACAAATCTGTAAATGACCTTCCCGATTTTCAAAACTATGTAATGGAAGGAAGAACGTATCGCTACTTTAAAGGTGAAGCACTTTTTGCATTTGGTTATGGTTTAAGTTACACCAACTTCAAATATAAAATTCTTCAAACTCCGGCTTCTATTGCAACCAATGGTGATTCAAAAGTTTCCGTTGAAGTTACAAATACAGGTAATCGGGACGGTGATGAGATTGTTCAGCTTTATATTTCAAACAAGGAAGCAACAGTGCCCGTTCCTATTCGCACACTTGCTGGATTTAAATCAGTATTTCTAAAGGCGGGTGAAACCAAAAAAGTAGAGTTTATATTAACGCCTCAAAACTTTTCGATTATCGATAAAGACTATAATCGAATAGTGCAGTCAGGGACGTTTCAGATTTCTGTTGGTGGCCAACAACCCGATATTAAAGCGATAGAAGTGCAAAAAGTTGTTCAAGCTGAAATGAAGGTTAACGGTTCCGCATTTGCCATAAAAGAATAAACAAAATGAAAACACACATCCAGGTATCTGGATCTACTTCTTATTTTTCTGTTGGCCTTGTATTTATTTCAACAATGATGCTGTCGTACGGTAAGGTTGGTGCTCAAATTCTTTTGGATAGCACCTACGTTAACGTATCAACGGTTGCTCAGAATATTTATTATCCATGGGAAATTATCTGGGGACCGGATAATTCTATCTGGATGACCCAACAAGGAAAAGTCAGTCGTGTAAATCCACAAACGGGAGCAATAAAGAAAATATTGGATGTGCCGGATTATGCTTTCAGTGAAGGCTCTAGACAAATGGGATTGGCATTACACCCTGATTTCAATACAAATAAGTATGTGTTTATAGATTATAATTATTCAGGTACTATATATAATGCTCCCAAGAATCATCGCTTGTACATGAAAATAGTTAGGTATACCTATAATTCGACTTCTGATGTTTTGGAAAACCCAACAGTGATTATAGACGGAATAAAAATATTTGACGGCTATCATGATGGCGGAAAGATGATTATTTCTGATGATCATATTTTTCTTACCATCGGTGATGCAAAGCAAGTTGAGTTTCCTAATCTTCATCCATACGTGATGCCAGGGGATGGTTACTTACCTCAAAATCTTGATGTGTTCAATGGAAAAATTGTGAGGTTAAACCTGGATGGATCCGTACCACACGATAATCCGTTTGCTACGTCACCTTTTGAAAAGACACCACGTAATTTGATTTGGTCGTATGGTCATCGCAATACACAAGGTCTTGTGGTTGGAAATGGAAACAAGCTTTATTATGCAGAACACGGAAGAGACAACGACGATGAGATGGGAATTATTCAAAAAGGCAAAAACTACGGTTGGCCATTGATTGAGGGTTTCTGCGATGAAGCTTTTGAAACTGTTTCGTGCGATACCATAACGAATGACAAAGATCCACTTGTATCCTGGAATCCAAATGTTGCTCCAAGCAATATGGAATACATTGGAGAATCGCCTATTGGAGAATTTCAAAATTCGATTTTAGTAGGAACGCTAACGGGTGACAACTTCGGAAATCATATCGCAGTGCTAACGCTTAGTGAAACTGGCGACTACGTGGTTAACAAGCGAATTCTTTTCTTTAGAGAATACGGGAGGATACGTGATTTATGCATTGATCCTTTAGGTAATATTTATTTCATAACTTCTAACACCACCTCTGGTAGCGGTAGTCAGGGTGACGATCGTATTATGAAAATTTCATTTAATTCAAAGAATGTAATTACAGATGTGGCCGAAACAATTCAGTCTGACATTGTTTTATATCCAAATCCTTTAGGTAAGGAGCGGAAAATTTATTTAAACTTACCGTTCTCGAAAGGAGAGGTGCAATTATACAATGCCACAGGTGAAGTGATTGAAACCTATTCAACAGAAACGGGTAGATTGGTTATTGATGCATCTTCGTTTAAATCAGGTGTCTTTTTTATTCGTTATCAAACCGCTACCCAGCTAGTGATAAGAAAACTAATAGTGGACTAAACCTGCCTTGTTGATTTTATTCAGTCCATTCAAACTCCTTCTGTATCGCTCATTTTATCCTTGTATTGAGAAAAGACTGTACAAAAATTTTTTCATAAAAGATTTATCAGTGCAACTGAGTTAAACGAAAAATAGCCCGCTTTTGCATGATATACATAACACTGAATGAAAAATTCGCCTTCACTCTTTTTATTAGCTTGTTTGACATTCTCTTTTATTGAAACGTATGGTCAGTACGAAGTTAACCCGTTGATGCCGATCACCAATGATGGTTACACCATGACGGTGCAGAAGTTTGTTAAAATTCCGGATGATGGCAGCGCGCGACCGAGAATAAACTCTTTTACGTTCTTTGGTGATAGGATTTTTGTAAGCACAGAATTGGGTGGTAAGATTTATGAGATTTTACAAAACGGTAATGGTTATCAACCCATTTTATTTCTGGATGTTAAAGCAGCCATTTTTCAAAATACCGGCCGACATCTTGATGATACAGATGGCTGGCACAATGGGTTGAGATGCGTTGCATTTCATCCTGACTTTCAAGGTAATGGAAAATTTTACACTTCTTTAATGGAGGAAAGACCTATTAATCCAGCGGATCATCACTACCTCAGCGATGCTACTAATCCTATTCCCTACGATGGTGTATTGATAGAATGGACTTATAACCACACGACCGCAAGTGTTAATACAAATAGTTATAGAGAAGTTTTCAGAGTAGGTATGCCCGTGTTTGACCATACCATAAAAGATATTGCTTTCAATCGCTATGCACAACCTGGTGAAGAAGATTATGGTTTATTATATATCACTCACGGAGATGGTAGTGAGTTGTCTGCAGTAGTGGGCGGTGGTCAGAATAATGATGCATTGGGAAAAGTTTTAAGAGTTAATCCATTACAGTCAGGAAGCGATTCATATAGCATAACTTCATCGAATCCTTTTGTTAATGATGATCAGTGGATCGATGAAATTTATTCGCTTGGCCATCGCAATCCGCATACGATATGTTTTGGAAAAGATGCTACCGGTAATGTTCATATAATTGTTGGTGAGGCGGGTCGTGATAATATGGAAGAAATCAATATCATAAAAAAAGGCGGAAACTACGGATGGTCACAGCGTGATGGCACCTATGTACATCTTCCACAGGGCGGATTACAAACTGGGATTGCGGCCTTGCCAGATAACGATGTAGTCAATGGATTTATTTATCCATCAGCTCAATTCAGCAAAGTTGGTCAAGCGGGTTTA
>JACMLK010000366.1 GCA_014379665.1 Saprospiraceae bacterium
AATTTGCTCGCTTTCGCTCAAACATGAAAATTTAAACAAACTCTTAGTAATTTTGTCCTAAATTCAGAATAGAATGAAGGAAAAAGTATTGGTCACTGGAGGAACCGGATATATCGGGAGCCACACTATTATTTACCTTATTGAGACCGGATATGATGTGATATGTGTTGATAATGGCATAAATTCTGATAAATCAGTTTTAAACGTTGTAGAAAAGATTACCGGTGTCAGGGTTCCTTATTTTCATATAGATTTATGTGATTTGGAACGCACAGAAAGCATCTTTAAAGAGCACTCCGAAATTCATGGGATCATTCACTTTGCAGCTCTAAAGTCAGTAAGTGATTCTGTATCAAATCCAATCATTTATTTCAGAAACAACCTGGTTTCATTAATAAATATTCTTGAATTAAGTGTGAAGTATAATGTTGGAGCATTCATTTTCAGTTCCAGTTGTACAGTGTACGGAGATGTTACTCATAGTCCGGTAGATGAAGATACGCCATTGAAGGAAACGGCTTCACCATATGGACGTACCAAACAAATAGGGGAACAGATCGTATCCGATGTATTAAAACAATCAAATACCAAAAGCATATTGCTGCGTTATTTTAATCCTGCCGGAGCCCATCCATCCGGACTATTAGGAGAGTCTCCTATTAATTCACCACAAAATTTAGTTCCTGTCATCACCGAAACGGCCATAGGCCGAAGACAAAAAATGATTGTATATGGAACCGACTATCCGACCAGAGATGGTAGCTGTATAAGGGATTATATTCATGTCTGTGATCTTGCCAGGGCGCATACAAAAGCATTGAATTATATATTTGAAGGGAAACAAGACAAACCGGGTGATATTTTTAATATTGGTATTGGAAACGGGCTGTCTGTCCTGGAAATTATTCGCGCATTTGAAAAAGTAAGTGGATTAAAATTAAATTATGAAAAAGGAGAAAGAAGACCGGGTGATATTATGGCCATTTTTTCTGATTATAAAAAAGCGAAAGAACAACTTGACTGGTTTCCGGAATATAATGTAGATGACATTATGAATACCGCCTGGATATGGGAACAGAACAGAAGCAGTCAAATTCTATAAATTAATCATATTATACTTCTTTTAAATATATAAAATCAATATCTTTGTTGCTTTTATTGTCCGAGGGCTTTATCTCCTTTTTTGTTTCGCATTTTTTTCATTCGCAAATAATAATTTTAATTTGATAGCATATCTTAATGGTCTTATTACTCATAAAACTCCCACCTATATTTATGTAGATTGCAATGGTGTGGGTTATCATGTGAATATCAGTCTGAATACATATACCAAACTGGAAAGCCTGACTAAAATAAAAATATTTACTTATCTGAATATTAAAGAAGACGAACAGTCACTTTTTGGATTTTTTGATGACGAAGAGAGGTCACTTTTTGTTCTCCTCATTTCAGTTTCGGGTGTAGGCGTCAACACAGCGAGGGTCATTCTTTCTTACATGACCCCGGAGGAGGTCAAAGTTGCTATTATACATGAAAATGCGTTTGCTCTTGGAAAGGTTAAAGGAATTGGGCCAAAGACAGCTAAGAGGATTATTTTGGATCTTAAAGACAAGGTAATAAAAGAAACCGGAGGTGAACAGGTAATATTATTGTCTTCCGAAAGCAATACAATCAGAAATGAAGCGTTATCTGCATTAATAGCTTTAGGGTTTCCAAAACCAGTAGTGGAAAAACAGATCAAATCAATTTGGGATAAAAATCCTGATATTGAACAGGTGGAAGACCTCATCAAACAGGTTTTAAAGCAAATGAACTGATTTCCCCTTTTTTTACGAATAAATTATACGAGAAAGATTCAATTACTCGTTATACGCTGATGTATATTTCCATCCAGTGAAAAAAGGTAATCGGTATAAACTAAATTTTTCAAATTTTATGAGTTTAAAACAAATTGTTGGGGTACTTGGTTTGAGTTTTAGTGTGGTATTCAGCCTATTTGGAAAACTACCTTCAAGAAATCTTGCCGACCCGTATAAAAATGAAGAAATTGTACTCATTGCATCTGATACAATTCCGCTGATAGACCGGAAAGGTGATTTTATTACAGACAAACAAACCAATCCTTTTGATTTAACTACAAAAGAAATATCGCAAAAAATAGAATACGATCCGGTAACGGGTCAATACATCATATTGGAAAAAATTGGTGAAGAATACTACCGCACGCCTACCTATATGACTTTCGAAGAATATCTGGAATACAAATCAAAGGAACAGGAAAGACAGTATTTCAATAGTCTGGCTGGTATAAAATCTGATAAAAAATCCAGATCGGGCAAGATAGATCCGATGGATAAAGTTGATTTAAAAACCAGTCTGATTGATCGGTTGTTTGGGGGAACTGAAGTAAACATACAACCGCAGGGTAGTGTAGATTTGAGTATAGGTTGGTTGTACAGTCGAAGAGATGATCCGCAGTTACCACTACGTGCTCAACGTCAGAGCCAACCCGATTTTCCGACCCCACTGATCAAAATGAATGTAGATGGAAAAATTGGGAAAAAACTGGATTTAGGCTTCAATTATGATACGCAATCCACCTTTGATTTTGATAGAAAAATTAAACTTGCCTTTGATTCTGATGCTTTTTCTGAAGATGATATTATCAAAAAGATAGAAGCCGGTAACGTGAGTCTGCCTTTAAGAGGAAACCTGATCAAGGGAGCACAGAGTTTATTCGGTTTAAAAACAGAATTGCAATTTGGCAAACTAAGGATTACGGGATTACTTTCACAACAAAGGTCCAGAGCCAACAATGTAAAAGTTGAAAACGGTGTTTCAATACAGGAGTTTGAAATTTATCCTGATGATTACGACGAAAACCGACATTTCTTTCTCTCACATTACAACAGAGCTACTTATGAAAGGACCTTGTCAAAACTTCCTTTCCTAAGTACTTCACATCAGATTGCGCAGATTGAAGTCTGGATATCTGATGACAGACCGGAATATCAGGATAACTCTACGATGGTAGCTGCCATTGCTGATCTCGGTGAACCCGATGAGAAAAAATTTACTTCCAATCCTCTTAATGCCACAATCAATACACAAGCCCGGGACGAAACAGGTATACCCTTACCCAGAAATGCAGCAAACGATATCTATGCCAAAATAATTAAAAGTAAGGACATTGTTGATATTGATGAAGTTGCGGCACAGCTTATGGGTCCGGAATTTAACCTGAAAAGAACCAGAGATTTTGAAGTTTTCCGGGGAAGGAGACTATCTTCATCTGAATTTACTTACCACCCAAAACTCGGAACTTTATCCATTAACATAAGACTGAGGCCAAATCAGGTACTTGGGGTAGCTTACAATTATTATTATACGGCTAATTGTGATACATTATATCAGGTGGGTCAACTTTCGGCATCATCTGTCCAACCGGGTGATCAGACAGATACATCCAGGGTAGAACCACCGAAAGTACATTTTGTAAAGCTTCTGAAGTCTACCAATCAGACCACTACATCACCTATGTGGGATCTGATGATGAAAAATGTATACCCTCTTAGAACCACACAGTTGAATCAGCAGGATTTTGAATTTGATATATTTTATGAAGACGATTTTTCCGATGGTTCTTTAAAAAAATATCTTCCGGAACCATCACTAAGAAAATTGCCACTCCTTCAATTGTTCAATCTGGATAAACTCAAACGCTTCGTAGATCCACAACCTGACGTATATTTTTATTATATTCAGGGAGTGACAGTTATATAAAGTATCG
>JACMLK010000367.1 GCA_014379665.1 Saprospiraceae bacterium
GATAGAATTTCAGAAGCAAAGGTTCGCATACGTTTGATGATGTTTTCAAAACTGTCATTTTGAGGATTGATGGCCCACACCATATCATTCACCGATTCAATCATGTTGCGTGAACTGCTCCCGATCTTTTCAAGCAATGAACTTGCCTGTGGCGATTGGTCTTTTACCTGCTGGTTTACCAGTTCACTCATGATGGAAATGCTGCTGAGTGTGGCTCCGAGATCATCATGCAGATCGCTGGCAATTTTATTTCTTATGCGCCGAATGTCCAGCATCTTTTGCATGCGGCTCTTATAGATGATATAAAGAATTAGTCCTCCTGAAAACACACAAAGCAGTTTGAACCACAGGGTTTGCCACCAGGGTGGTGTGATGATGAGTTTAATTTCTACAGGTGTTTCATTCCATATACCATCATTGTTACTCCCTTTTATTTTGAAAATATATGTACCGGCATCGAGGTTGGTATAAGTTGCAACCCGTTTAGTCGCATCGGTGTAGATCCAATCCTTATCAAATCCTTCAAGCATATAAGCATACTGGTTTTTTTCAGGATGGACATAGCTCAGGGCTGCAAACGTAAAGGAGAAAACATTTTGTCGGTAGGAAAGTTTTATCTCTTTGGTTTCATCCGCCGGAAGTTTTAAAATCCCTGTTGAATCATTCGGTACGACCGGTTTATTCAGAACGCTGAATTCTGTAATGACAACAGGAGGAATAAAAGTATTGTCTGTTAATTCATCGGGTTTAAAAGCGACAAGCCCTGCAGTACCCGCAAAGTACAAAGTACCGTCATCTCCTTTTACGCAGGTATTGAAATGGTGTTCATCTCCCGGCAGGCCGTCATTCATATTATAATTACGGCAGGCAACTTTATTGTTTTCAGAGGATGGCGGAGTGAATTTACAAATGCCCTTATTGGTGCTTAGCCATAAGTTACCGATATCATCACTGAGAATTCCATATACTGTGTTATCTGGTAATCCATCTTTTGTGGTGTAGGCAACAAACCGTTCACTTATTTTGTCAAACCTGTTCAGTCCGCCTCCCTTAGTGCCAATCCAAACTGTTCCTTTTCCGTCATCATAAAAATACGTGATGTTGTTATTACTGACAGACCATGGATTCTTGTCATCTTGTTTGAAGATTTTTACCTGGCCGGTTTTTGTATTAAATAATGTCAACCCATTTGTTCCTGCTATCCATAATAGTCCTTTGCTATCGCAATACAAACTGACGATTGCATCCCTGCTTAGTTGATTGGTATCCCGATGAAGGTTTCCAAATCCTGAAAATATTTTTGTATCCAGGTCATAATATTTTAACCCGTTATTAGTGCCTATCCATAGTCTCTTATTAATATCTTCCACGATACAATTGGATGTAAAATGAAATGTTGTATCCCGGTTATTGCTTGTTGAATGAATGGTAGTAAACTTTCCGCTTTTGCGGTCGAGCTTATGCAAGCCATTGTCAAAACTCACCACCCAAAAATTTCCATCTGAAGCTTCAAGGCTACCATAAGAAAAATTGGCGCTTGTTTTTCTATTATCAGGTAAAATGACTTTATAGGATCTAAAAGTACCAGATACAGGATCAAATTCCTGTACCCCGGCTCCGAATGATGTCATGAATATCCTTCCCTTACGATCCTTATACAGGCTTAAAGGGAAATGAGAGATGAAATCCTTATCATAATTCTGATACACTTTGAATTTATTATTTGATGGGTAACAATTATTCAAACCCCCGCCACTTGTTCCAATCCACATTACACCGCTTTTATCTTCAAAAAGATTGATGATTTGGTTTGTACTCAGGGAGTGGATGTCATTTGGCTCTGCATGGAAGGTTTTAAAACTATTCGTTTCCTGCTGATAAACGCTTATCCCACCATACATTCCTGCCCAAATATTTTTATGACTGTCCTCAATTAGTTTAGTCACGTCATTCGTGCCTAATGAATTGGGATCGCCGTCTGAATGCCGGTAAGTCTCAGATGTCCCCTTCAAAGGATTATACCGATAAAGTCCATTACCCCATAAACTGATCCAAATATTCCCAGCATGATCTTTCAGCATGGAAATGACTTCCTTGTTCATGGCAGTATAATTTTTATCAGAGGGGGCAAACGGTTTTAATTTTTTATTCGCAACATCATAAATACTTATTCCGTTTGCGGTCCCTATCCACAATAAGCCACCATGATCAATCATCAGGCACCTGATGTTTTGGCTGTATAAAGTATCAGGATAAATAATTTCGGAAAGGTTAATAAATTTATCTGCTGCAGCCTCATAAAAACATACCCCTGCACCGGTACCTATCCATAATTGCCCACGCTTATCAGTAATCAAACTGGTTACAATACCAGGTGGCCCGGAGAATTTATTTTTTTCATCATGCCGGTAAAGAGTAAAATTGCCTTTATGGGGATTGTATTTACTCAGGTACGAGCTGCCTTCAGTTGAGCACCAGATATTTCCTTCACCATCCTCACACAAATTATCTACATCAGTATCCGGTAATGAATTTTTGGCCTTGGGGTCAGTCAGAAAAGTAGTGAAAGAATATCCGTCATATTTTAAAAGACCGTTCCAGGTGCCAAACCACATATACCCTTTTTTATCACGGAGGATGGGCCCGAAATGAGTTTGAGATAATCCATGATCAGCGCTGAAATGATTGAACTGAATATTTTTTGTGAGTTGTGCAAGGCAAATTGATGGCAGAACCGAAAATAGAACAATGCTGGTCCACTTCTTTATCCGGTTTGCAGTAAAATTTATTTCTATAAA
>JACMLK010000368.1 GCA_014379665.1 Saprospiraceae bacterium
TAATTTTAACACTTATGTCATTTAAAGCCTTGATTTCTTGGTCTTTATATCTGAATGACACCTTGTCAAAAATGATGCTGTCGCTGAATGTACTTATTTTTTGAGCACCCGGCTTAGATATAATTTCATTGTCAGACATCAGGATCCTGTCAATCCGATCCATAGAAGCAAGTCCTTTCTGGATATTAAAATACGCAGAAGAAAATGATTTGGCCGGTTCAATAACCTGATAAAATGCAAAAACAAAAGCAAAAAATGTTTCCGGCTCCAGTGAGTTTTTAAAAACAAGTTTTGATCCATACCACATCAGTACAGTTACCACCGAAACTCCCAGAAATTCAGATAAAGGAGCTGACATATCTCTTTTATTGACCACTTTTGTCAGTGTTTTACGAAAATTTTTATTTTCACGGTCAAATTTTACTGAATGGTAGCTTTCTGCGTTGAATCCTTTTATAATGCGGATTCCACCCAAAGTTTCTTCCACATGAGAGGTCAGTTTTGCAATGGAATTCTGCACAGTCACAGAATTGTCCTTTAAATTGGTAACTAATTTACCAATAATAAAGCCTGCAAATATCACAAGAACAGAAACAAATAAAGTCAGTGCCGGACTGATATACAACATAAAAAAGATGCTACCAAGCATAATGATTGGTGATTTGAATATGGTTTCAATTACATTTAGTATAGACCATTCCACTTCCTGCACATCCAGAGTTATTGAAGATAAAAGAACCCCTTTTCTTTCATTGGAGTAAAAACTTAACGGAAGATCAAGAAATTTTTGGTATAACTGTTTTCTAAGGTCATATATGATTCCATTTCTTAATGGGGCCATAAAATATAAGGCACTGTATCTGAATAAATTTTTTAGAAAAAAAACAAGTATTAGTGAACCACATACCCAGAGAAGGGCCGTCTCTTTGCCCTGATCCTGAATCAATTCGGAAATGTAATATTTGAGCCATTCATTAATGTCAGATCCGGAAGGTTTGACGGGGATCGTCTGAATCCGATTGAAAAGTATCTGGAAAAAAGGAATCAATATAGGGATACTGATAACTGTAAAGACGGACAATAAAATATTGGAAATGATACTAAGGGTAAAACTTCTCTTATAGTCCTTGATTCGGGAAAGCAAATGCCATAATCCCTTCATTATCAGTAATTTAAGGAATTATTATTCTATGCAATCGTCTATATTAAACGAATTCATAAATCCTGTATTAAAATTTCCTTTTTTAAAAGATTCATTTTTCATTAGCGCTTTATGAAACGGAACTGTTGTTTTAATGCCTTCCACTACAAATTCATCTAATGCTCTCTGCATTTTTTTTATACATTCTTCCCGGGTTTGAGCTTTACAGATTAACTTAGCAATCAGTGAATCATAAAATGGTGGGACGGTATATCCTGCATATACGTGAGTATCTACCCGGACACCATGACCTTTTGGGCTATGAAAGGAGGTGATTTTGCCGGGACTTGGCCTAAATCCATTAAATACGTCTTCAGCATTGATGCGACATTCCATAGCATGCATGGTTGGAATATAATTTTTGCCTGAAATAGGAATGCCGGCTGCTACTTTTATTTGTTCTTTGATCAGATCGTGATCGATGACTTCTTCAGTAACCGGGTGTTCTACCTGAATTCTGGTATTCATCTCCATGAAATAGAAATTCCTGTGTTTATCTACCAGAAATTCTATAGTTCCCACTCCTTCGTAATTTATACATTTACCTGCTTTGATAGACGCATCCCCCATTTTTTTTCTCAATTCAGGGGTCATAAACGGTGATGGACTTTCTTCTACCAGTTTTTGATGACGCCGCTGGATAGAACAATCCCGTTCAGATAAATGTATTACGTGGCCATGCTGATCACCAATAATCTGAAATTCAATATGTCTTGGATCTTCAACATATTTTTCTATATATATTCCGTCATTGGTAAATGATGCTTTTGCTTCCTTTCTGGCACTGTCCCAGGAAGACTCAAATTCCGAATCCTGGGTTACAATTCGCATACCTTTGCCACCACCACCGGCAGTAGCTTTTAAAATGACCGGATATCCTATGGATTTGGCAATTTTAATTCCCTGAGCCACGTCCTTTACTAGTCCGTTGGATCCCGGTACTACAGGGACACCGGCTTTTATCATGGTTTCCTTTGCGGTGACTTTATCACCCATCTTATTGATCATCTCCGGAGTTGGCCCGATAAATTTGACTCCAGATTGTCTGCATATTTCAGCAAAGCCTGCATTTTCTGCCAAAAATCCATAACCCGGATGAATGGCATCTGAGTTTGTAATTTCAACCGCAGCCATGATGCGAGGAATATTAAGATATGACTCAGAAGACGGAGGAGGCCCGATACATACTGCTTCATCCGCAAACCTTACATGCAGGCTTTCTGAATCAGCTTTAGAATAAATAGCAACGGTTTTTATCCCCATTTCTTTACAGGTACGTATAATCCTGAGTGCAATTTCGCCTCTATTGGCTATCAATATCTTATTAAACATGAAGGATGAGATTATTCTAAATTAAAAAAAGATGACATAGCTATTCCTGACATTATGGAAATAAGGTTGATACCGACGATTAAACTTCCACTAAGTACAACACCTGATCATATTCTACAGGGGACGCATCTTCCACGAGAACTTTTACAATAGTTCCTGTGATATCACTTTCAATTTCGTTAAACAGTTTCATGGCCTCTATAATACATACGACATCCCCTTGTTTTACAGGGTCTCCTACTTTGGTAAAGACTGGTTTGTCAGGACCAGGAGATCTGTAGAAAGTACCAACTATAGGGGATTTAATTTCTACAATATTTTTACCCTTAGGCGCATCCTGTGCCGGAGTTGTCATCTGAAGCGGTTCGGCATGAGGTGTATGTGAGACAGGAGTAACTGATGTTGCAGGCAAAGGCTGATGGTGTGTGGCAACTGTTTGTTGAGCCCCTTTATAATATTTTTTAGTTCTTATTTGAATTTCAAAATCCTTGTCTTTTAGTTTGAAATCTGTAAGATTAGATTTATTCACCAATTTGATGAGTTCCTGTATTTCGTTGAAATCCATATGGCTTTGTTTTTAATAAATTAAGATTTAACCCTTTCTAAATATGAACCGGTTTTTGTATCAATTTTGATTCTGTCACCCTGATTAATAAATATTGGCACCTTCACTTCAGCACCTGTCTCTACGGTGGCAGGTTTTGTTACGTTGGTAGCCGTATCTCCTCTGACTCCCGGCTCAGTATAAGTCACTTCCAACACAATACTGGCTGGCATTTCAGCAGTAAGCGGAATGTTTTTTTCTGCGTGAAACAGTATTTCAATTTCACTTCCTTCTTTAAGAAAATCCGGTCTGTCAAGCATATTTTCATTCAGTGATACCTGATCATATGTTTCAATATCCATAAAGTTATATCCGCTTTCGTCGTTGTAAAGATATTGAAATTTTCTTCTTTCCACCCTAACATCCTCTATTTTATGTCCTGAAGGAAATGTATATTCAACTACCTTGCCGGAAGTCAGACTTTTTAACTTTGTTCTGACGAAGGCATTGCCTTTACCAGGTTTAACATGAAGGAATTCCACTACTGAGTAAATATCACCATTGTGCATCATACACAATCCGTTCCTTATATCTGAGGTACTTGCCATAAAAAATTATAATAGAATAAATTAAATTTGTGTAAAGATAAAACGAATTAATAATACTTTGTTCATGTTTAAATTTCAGTTACTTTAAAATCCAAATTTTGTAATAAAGCACTTATTTAAGTCGACTGGTTTGTTAACTTCATACAATCAAAACCCTTTTTTTGAACATACGCTTAATAATGCCAGACAAGGTATGTACTTCCCCAGGTAAAACCACCTCCAAAAGCTGTAAACATCAGCTTATCACCCCTTTTAAGTTTTGGTTCATATTCCCAAAGACACAATGGTAGAGTGCCGGCGGTGGTATTGCCATATTTATAAATGTTGATCATTACCTTTTCTTTTGGAAAATCAAGCATTTCACCTACGGAATTTATAATTCTCATATTTGCCTGATGCGGTACCAACCAATCAATATCTGACATTTCAAGTTGATTTCTTTCCAATACCTGCCTGACTGTTGTCACCATACCGTTTACCGCTGCTTTGAATACCGGTTTGCCATCCTGATATACAAAATGCTCTTTTTTCAGTACAGTATCCATCGTGGCAGGCTTTAGTGACCCACCGGCTTTCATATGTAAAAACTCCCTTCCGGACCCGTCAGAGCGCAATACCGAGTCAATCACACCGGTACCGTCCATGGTTGGTTCAAGCATGACTCCACCTGCTCCATCACCAAAAATAATACAAGTGGTCCTGTCTGTATAGTCAACAATTGATGACATCATATCTGCTCCGATGACGATTACCTTTTTATACATACCTGATTCAATAAATTTGGCCCCGGTAGTCAATGCATATAGAAATCCAGAGCAAGCCGCATTGATATCATATCCAAAGGCATTTTTGGCACCCATTTTGTCCAATATGGTATTCGCTGTATCAGGAAAAGACATGTCTGGTGTGACAGTGGCACATATGAGCAGTTCTATTTCATCAGGAGAAGTATTGGTCTTTTGAAGTAATTGCTTAGCTACTTCAAGTCCCATATCTGAGGTGGCTTTATTGGGGGTTTTGAGAATTCTTCTTTCTTTAATCCCAGTACGTGTGGTAATCCATTCGTCCGTGGTGTCTACCATTTTCTCCAAATCTGCATTGGACAGAATATCATCAGGTACATAACCTCCGACACCTGTAATTGCTGCAAAGATTTTTGACATGGTATTTAGGATTTGAAATCTCTTTTAAAAAGTGGCGCAAGA
>JACMLK010000369.1 GCA_014379665.1 Saprospiraceae bacterium
CCGGGGGCGTGGGTTGAAGGTATGCAATTAAATATGGGTGCCGGTTCGGTGGTTAACGGATTTGAAAGCATGACAGGACAAATTAATGTGGAGCTTAGAAAACCCTGTCACGAAGATAAGTGGCATATTAATACATATGCCAGTCAGGCCGAGAGATTCGAATTAAACCACTTTGCCAAGCAGGAAATAAATGAAAACTGGAGTACTGCCACCTTGCTTCACATCTCTTCACGCAATCAAAGACGTGACCACAATCATGACGGATTCCTTGACATGCCACTGGGTAAACAGTTTGGATTTATCAACAGATGGAAATGGACAAACGGTGAAGGTCAGGAAGGTCAGATCGGTATGAAAATATCTTATCTGGATAATCTCAGCGGACAAACTTCCTTCCGTGTCAATGAATCTGACAGAACCAAAATATGGGGAGCCGATATGAAAACCAACAGAGCAGAAATTTGGGTTAAACGTGGATTTGTAAATCTTAAGACTCCATACAAAACTTTGGGTTTTCAATTTTCAGGTGTTTATCATTCACAAGATGCTCAGTTTGGCACTCGTGTGTATGATGCGACCCAAAAATCAGCTTATTTCAACATGATATATCAGAGTATTATAGACAATACTGATCATCAGGTGAGAATGGGAACAAGTTTTCAGTGGGATAAGTTTGATGAATTGGTGGGAAGCAAAAGATATCTTAGAAACGAATGGGTACCAGGCGTTTTTGGAGAATATACATTCAAAGGTTCGGAAAAATTCAGTTTGTTGCTTGGGGGGAGACTGGATTACCATAATAATTTCGGATTGTTTTATACTCCTCGTTTAAATGTCAGATATGCCCCTGATCAATCTACGGTCTTCCGGATTGCCGCAGGCAGAGGACAGCGCACTCAATCTGTTTTTGCTGAAAACATAGGCATCTTTGCTTCGAACAGAGAGATTATAATAGAGGGTGAAAATCCCGATAACCCATATGGGCTTGATGCTGAGGTAGCCTGGAATTATGGTTTGAGTGTTACCAAAGAAATCCAGCTTGGCGCCAGAAATCTACATATCTCTTTGGACATCAATAGGGTTGACTTTACCAATCAGATTGTGATGGATCTTGATCGGAGTGCCCAACAAGTCGTTTTTTACAACCTTAAAGGGGAATCCTATGCTAATAGTGCTCAGATTCTAATAGAAATGGATGTTTTCAAATGGATGGACATCAGATTAGCTTATCGATACAATGATGTAAAAACCACTTATGGTGAGCAAATACTCAGAAAACCATTGGTATCACCTCAAAGGTCGTTTGCCAATACTGCATTTAAAATCGGCAGGGGGTGGACATTTGATTATACCATCAATTGGCTAAATTCGGTTAGAATACCTTCAACAGCAGGCAATCCTGAAGCATTTAAATGGGAAAATCAATCCCCGTCCTATTTTCTTAGCAATGCACAGGTTAATAAAAAATGGAAGAATAAATTTGAAATATATGTTGGTGGTGAAAATATATTTGATTACAAACTACATCATCCTATTATCGCAGCAGCCCAACCATTCGGCCCATACTTTGATAGTTCTTTGGCATGGGGACCGATCATGGGCGCGAATTTATATATCGGGATGAGATACAGCTTGTAAATTTTTAAACTTCACATCTAATAAAAAAGAGGGTAGAAATTTAATTTCTACCCTCTTTGTAAAACAAATTATTCTAAATTTTTAATAATTATCCTTCCAGTTTGAATTTTACAGGTAATGTGTAGAGAACCCGCACAGGTCTACCTCTTTGTTTACCCGGTGTCCACTTCTTACCCATGCTATTCATTCCATTAACTACTAATTCTGCCGCCGAACCACA
>JACMLK010000370.1 GCA_014379665.1 Saprospiraceae bacterium
TATTATCTCTTTTCCGATTGAGATTATCTCTTTTCCGATTGAGATTATCTCTTTTTGAACATAGATTATCTCTTTTTGAATATAGATTATCTCTTTTTCGATATTGATTATCTCTTTTTGGATATAGATTATCTCTTTTTGAATATAGGTTATCTCTTTTTGGATATAGATTATCTCTTTTTGTATATAGATTATCTCCTTTTGAACATAGATTATCTCTTTTCCGATTGAGATTATCTCCTTTTCGATATTGATTATCTCCTTTTCGATATAGATTATCTCTTTTTCGATGAAGGAAATCTCCTAATGGATAATCAACATCAGATAGCAGTGAATAATAACCTGTAAGCGATATAGCATATTTGATATTTGATATAGCTTATCTGATCTTTGATATAGATTATCTCATTTTGGATATAGCTTATCTCCTTTTGGATGAAGGAAATCTCCAAATGGATACCTTAAAAGAGATAATGATTGATCATAATCAGATAATGATTGATGATAATCAGATAGTGATTGATAAGAATCAGATACTAGTTGATCAGAATCAGGTAATGACTTATAAGAATCAGGTAATGATTGATAACAATCAGATAATGATTGATCATAAACCCATTTCCGATGTCAATTATCAGATATTTGTTACAGCATATCTCCTTTTGTATATAGCATATCTCTTTTTAATATAGAAATTTCCTTTTGGAGAGTCGCCCACCTCCTGTATGGATACCCCTACCTGATTTTGGTTAGATAAAATCTCTTTTTCGATGAAGGAAATCTCCTTTTGGATACAGATTATCTCCTTTTGAATATAGATTATCTCTTTTTTGAGTAGAAATATCTTAAAATGATGACTCAGTTACTATAAACGTTGACTCATTTTTGTGATTTTCAGTTAACCCTATTTAACGTTAGTACATGGTACAGTTTAAAAGATGTATGGCAACATTTGACAACTACTTTATGTCATACTTATTGAGTTGAAATACTTAACTTTTCTAAGTATATTTGCAGTCTAATTTTTACTGGATTCTATGAAATCAATTGATATTAATACAACACTCATAGACGGCTATTTACGATTGCTGGACAATTTAAGTCCAAGCAATAAACTTGACCTTATTTCAAAACTAACATTATCTGTTAAAGCTGACATTAAGGACAGGAAAAAATCTTTTTATAAATCGTTTGGTGCCTGGGAGTCTAAACAATCAGCTGATGAAATTATTAATGACATCCGGAGTAGCAGGACATTTAACCGGAAAACTGAAAAGTTTTGATTAAATATCTCCTTGACACTGATTGATAATACAGTCAATTATTTTTAATTGGGAAAAGCATGACTATGGCGACCAAGTTTTAGTCCGCACAAATAATAAATCTGATACATGACTACAGAAGAATTACTAGATTTCATAAAAACCAATATTCCTAACCATACAAAATTTCAAAAACGTTTTATAGTTCTGCTAAGGTCGGGATTTATTTTGATAACTGTCAGGATTCACCACATAGTAAAACCTGACAGCTTTCAAAAAATCATTTAACTATTAATCGGTGATATCAACCAATTCCCAAAGCTCTTGCGATACCAAATCTCTAAGCTGATTCAACTTAGTGCTTAAATTATTGATATCATCCTTAGGATATATCTTTTTGTACTCATCCGCCATACCCGTTTTACCGCTTGCCCATGACAATGCCTGGTCCAAGGTAGCGAAGCTAAAACTAACCGTATAGTCACTTTCGCCACCAATATTGGTTGCGTAGGTGCGCTTCCATACATTAAATCCTTTTAGTTCGCCTGCTTTTATACACTCTTCAATCACTGGCTTTAAAGTTTCCAATAGTTTTTCATAGGCATCGTTGCTACCCACTTTGGCATTTACGAGATTTAGTTGGACGTATTCGCCTGGTAGAATCTTGGATCCTACACCCATTTTATAGGTATAAAGATCGGTAGCTACTACAGACCGTGTATTCCCTAATGAGGTAAGGAAGTCAGAGACTTCTTTTACACTTAGGTCTCTAACAGGACCATCCCATGTACCTTCTGCTTTCATTTCTTTACCACTAGGAAATACGGAAAGGGTGGCATAATTATAATCCATACTGCTACCACGAGGATATGCTCTACGGTATAGTTGCCAGGAAGTGATGGTCTTGTTGGCAACACGTCCATTGGCCAGCTTTTTTGATGTCTTCATGTCTATCAAAAAACTCTCTCCCATGTTCGGTAATGTTTTGATAAAATTTACTTCACCGTAAGGGTTTTGTGCATTAGAAACGCTGAAAGAAAATAATGTAGTTAAGGCAACTACAATGGATGTTAAAAATAATGTCTTCATTTCAAAAGATTTTTGTTGGTTAAATAATGATTGATTATTAAATTAATTTTTGAATAATTGATACTTCAAATTTGTTGATAAGATTAGTCTCACTCCATATAGATGGAAGCAATTACTACTTAGTTGTTGATTCAGATGGCGTCAGCTTAAATCCCAATTGTGTGGCCACATATAAATTGTCAAAGTATATAATGCTGCTCATAATTTTACCATCTGCAACTCTGGAAGTGAGTTGAAATGGAAACGTAATCGTCTTTCCAGCTTGCGTAAAAGTGTAATTGCCCCATAGAGACACCCATTCGCCTTTGAATACCCCTGACAACACCTTGTGTGTCTGAGTTACAAATGTAACCTTACGGTCCGTCTGTGTCTTATAGTTCGCCTGCCAGTTTGTTAGAGTCTTTTCTACATTGGCAGAATCTATCCTGCTTGGGCCTCTACCGATATAATTAGGGTCCATGAGTGATTTGGCTTTATCCAGATCTCCCGATACCAGGCTTTTAACAAAATCACCGACTATTTTAATATCGGCATCAGCGTTTGGGTTTTCACCGATCATATCTTTGTAAGCAGGTTGAGTTTGAGATATAATGGTACTAGAAAAAAATAGAGAGAATACCACTACCATGGTTGTTAAAAAAAATGTCTTCATTTTAAAAGATTTTTGTTGGTTAAATAATGATTACTTTTTACGTTTTATATTTGAAAAAATGATACTGCAAAGTTATGGACCAGACCATCAACTGAGCTATGACCATTCTCGCAAAAAACCAAACATATCTCGCTTTCGTACCGTAAATTCTGAGCATATACCGTAAAATCTGCGCATTTTGGGTTGTAGCAGTCATTTAGGATAGCTTTTGTGCCCATACATACATTAAACTTGGTGTATCTTTAGCTCATGATTTTTAACACATCTCATTTCTTATCGTTTACCCATAGGATCACCATATGCTGTATGTTGATGAGCAGTGCAGTATTTGGTCAGATAAAATACGAAACCTTGTCCACCGCTCAGGGGCTATCTCAAGGTTATATTTGGGACATCATACAATGCAAAGATGGTTTCCTTTGGATGACTACCAAAGCAGGCCTCAATCGATATGACGGGTACTCCTTCAAGGTCTATAGCTACGATGCTTTTGATCCTTATTCAATCTCAAGCAACACTACCTTATTTCTTTTTGAAGATAAGAAAGGCCGAATTTGGATCGGCAGTGATCATGGGCTCAATATTTTTGACAAGAAAACAGAAAGATTTTACAGGCTATATCATGAAACTAAAAAGCCAAATAGCCTGAGCGGCAATCTAGCCGAAGAACAAATTACAGAATTGGCCGATGGTCGTTTTTTAGTCAATACGTCTCCTAGTGTATTTGATATCATCACCCTGCCTGAAGACTTTTTTGCGCATGAAAAGGGTATAAAAATTGAACATGTCAATAAACCTAAAAACTCCTTCAACCCTAGTAATTACTACAATGAAGTAATATACACAGATACTAAAAACATAACTTGGTACAAATGTGACTTTAACCTGTACCGCTTTAATGAAAAAACCAGCCAATTCGAATTACAAAAAGTGAACAACCTGGGTGGCAATCAAATTATAAAAAATGAAGATGGCAGCGTTTGGTTTGGGGATGAATTTGTAAGTCTGTTTGACGGGATCAATGCTTTTCCCACCTTTACCAAACCTATGTTTAACGGACATATCGGATATGTTTTAAAGGAAGACAATGGTAGGTTGTGGCGGGCTAATAGCAATCTTGGATTCCTTGAGATTTTTGATATCTCTACGTGGCAAAAAGGAAAACCACTCGATCCTGAAAAGCACATCATCGCCAATGATCATCATGTTTTTGCCAATAAAATATTTAAAGACAGAACCGGATTAGTCTGGTTGGGCCTTAATGGCTTTGGAGTGCGAAAATATTCGTTTGAATCAGAAAAATTCAACCACATCGCTCCAAATAAAAGTATCAGAAAAATCATTTCAGATCCTCAAAACAACCTTTTTGGGCATGCTTGGTACGGACATTTTAAGATAGATACCAAAGGCAATTTGACGGACAATATCCTTGAGTTTAAATACGGCCTGTCTCTGGATTATTTTATATCTAAAGCCGGAGATCTTTGGTTGACAGAAAAAATAGATGGCTATTCCACTATTGCTTCGATACAACAGATTAACCTCCCCACAAAACAACGCAAGACCTATAAAGTAGATTTCAAAGGCAGTTACAACGATTTCCAACATATCATGGAAGATCAAAATGGCCTGCTGTGGATTGGTGGATTGAATGGATTCTATGCTGTATTCGATCCAAAAACCGGTATTTATAAAGAATATAATACCAATAAGAATACTCTAATAACAACGCTGTATAATGACCACAACGGTTCAGTATGGATGGGTACTCCCGAAGGATTTGCAAGAATTGATAATAAAAATATTCTAACAACGAATCCTACAATCACTTGGTATAGCAATGACCCAAAAAATAAAACATCGCTTAATAATAACAACGTAAGCACCTTTCTGGATGACCCTATAGATCATCAATTATTATGGATAGGTACTAAAGGTGGTGGGCTCAATCTCATGGAAAAATCTTCAGGCAAGATCAGACATATTACTGTGAATCAAGGCTTATGTGACAATACCGTCTATGGCATTTTGGACGATGAAAAAGGCAATATATGGGGAAGTACCAACAATGGTCTTTTCTGTATTTTGAGTAGTGCAAATCGCAAAGGCAATTTTGAAATCCGGCACTTCACCGAAGCGGCAGGACTACAAGCTGCAGAGTTCAATACAGATGCTTATACTAAGCTGGCTAATGGTCACTTAGCGTTCGGTGGTATCAATGGCCTCAATATTTTTGATCCAAAGGAAATATTGATAGATACCATTGTACCCAATGTATTTATTACCAAACTTCTTGTAGGTAATCAAGTCATAAAACCAAACGACGAGAGTGACATTTTAAGTCATGCCATTGAATTTACAAATGCCATTACCTTAGATCATTATCAAGATGTATTTACCCTGGAGTTTTCGTCATTGGATTTCAGAGCGCCTGAGCAGATAAAATACAGGTATCAGTTGACAGGAATTGACAAAGATTGGTTGGAAATTGGCAAAAGGAGAAGTGTCACTTATTCACATTTGCCATCGGGTACATACACATTCAAAGTACAGGGTAGCAATAGCTTAGGAATATGGAATGATAAGGTTAGAGAATTAACTATCAAAATCTTGCCCCCTTGGTATGCATCCTGGTATGCTTATTTAATATATGTAATTTTACTTGGTTTAGGTATTCGGGCATATTATAGATACAAACTCGAGCAAAACAAAATGGCAACGCAACTACAATTTGAACAAAACGAAAACCATCGGGTCAAAGAACTGGACAAAATCAAAACTGACCTGTATACCAACATAACCCATGAATTCAGGACACCACTCACCGTGATCCTGGGAATGGTGCAACAAATAAGGCGATCTGCTGCAGATCACCTGGACAGTGGACTGGATATGATCGAACGCAACGGCAACAATCTTCTACGTTTGGTCAATGAAATGTTGGATTTGTCAAAACTCGAAGCAGGTAAAATGGAGTTGAATCTTATCCAGGGAGATGTGATTAATTTTATCAGATATATCATAGAATCTTTTCATTCGGTAGCAGAAAGTCAAGATAAAAAAATGCATTATCTCTCCTCTATCGACACGATGTATGTAAAATATGATGAAGAGAAAATTCGTCAGATAGTATCCAATTTATTATCCAATGCATTGAAATTTACATCTAAAAAAGGGGACATTTATTTATCTATATTTTTGGATAACAATAATCATTTCTGCATCAAAGTCAAAGATACAGGCAAAGGCATACCTGAAAGTCAGCAACCTCATATATTTGACAGGTTCTACCAAGCTGACAGTACGCACACCCGACATGCAGAAGGCACAGGCATAGGACTTGCACTGACTAAAGAATTAGTACAACTCATGGATGGTCAAATTTCTGTCAAGAGTCCACCTACCGGGGCTAAAATAGGCACAGAATTTACAGTCATCTTACCATTGGAAATCATCAAAGATTATGTTGAAGAGTCATCGATAAGAGAGTCTGCTTTAATCGTTAAAAAACAAACAGACGATAACCATCAAGCCAGGATTATTGATTTTCAAAACCAAACTAGCCCAGATAAAGAACTCATCCTGCTCGTAGAAGACAACGAAGATGTGGTAGCATACACCGCAAGCTGTCTCCAGGAATACCGCTTGGCCGTGGGCAAAGATGGGCAGGAAGGTTTAGATATTGCACGCGATCTCATCCCTGATCTCATCATCACAGATGTTATGATGCCTTTTATGGACGGTTTTGAAATGACAAGAAATCTACGCTTGGATGAGCGCACCAGCCACA
>JACMLK010000371.1 GCA_014379665.1 Saprospiraceae bacterium
CCTGATGCCTGATTTTGATTATGAGCAATTTGAAAAACGACAGGCTGAATGGGAAGCATCACTTGAAGAAGGAGAAAAGAAAGAGGAACCTCCAAAAGGAGAAGAAATGGATTGGTAAATAATAACAAAATTATATAAAAAATAAAAAGCACTCTTTCATTTATGAAAAGTGCTTTTTTGTTTTGTAAGCAATTTAATATTTTATCAAATGGGCTTTATCTTTACGATATCACATCACACCCTACCCTTTTAAGTTTTTTTATTGACTTAATCTCACACCCGGACATCAATCATCGCCATGAATATCCTGATAATAGCAGCCACGAAATTTGAGATTGAGGAACTGTATGATTTTCTGCGGATAAATGGTAAAACATTAGCGTCTGATGAATACCGTTTCAGAGATCACACCTTTCATGTGCATGTGACAGGAGTTGGTTCATTATTGACGTCTTTTGCCATCAGCAGGCTCGCCTTATCGCATTCTTTTGATCTAGCCATTAATGTGGGCATTGCGGGCAGTTTTAATAATGGCCTTACCCCGGGTACTGTGGTAGAAGTTGTAAGAGATGCTTTTGCGGACCTTGGATCTGAAAATGCCGATGGTAGCTTCAATAATGTTTTTGAGATGAATCTGATGGACAAAAACACATTTCCATTTTCTGAGGGATGGTTATATCCCAAAACGCCCACACAACTCCGGCTTAATATACCGAAAGCAAATGGAATAACGGTCAACATGGTAAGCGGCAATCAGGATTCTATCAACAGGATGAAAGAAAAATACCTCCCTGATGTGGAATCAATGGAAGGTGCAGGATTTTTTTATGCCTGTATGATGCTTCATATACCATCAGTCCAAATTCGGGCCATTTCAAATTATGTGGAACCAAGGAATAAATCCAACTGGAAAATGGAAGAAACGGTGACAAATCTTAACAACTGTGTCATTGACCAGATAAAATCTATTTAACCCGATATCCCTCATACCGCATACCGCATACCGCATCCCGCATCCCGCATACCGCATACCGCATCCTGCATCCCGCATACCGCATCCCGCTACTCAATACTAAACGCGTACCTGCTTTTTTTCCATTTTATCACCTGAATGATTATATCATCGTAACTATGCAATCCTTTGGATACGCCATGTGATTTCAGATAAGATTCATATACTTTATCTCTGATCACAGGCATCAAATCCGGATATTTATTCAAATCATATCTTATGGCTATAAGATCATTTTTTATGCCGTCACTCAGACAGGTATACATATTTTTAGCCGTAACGGGGTGCATAGTTTTTATCTCAAAATATAAATACCTCCAGTAACCCATGATACCCGAATATCTGATAAATGCATCAT
Source organism: Saprospiraceae bacterium (assembly GCA_014379665.1). Taxonomy (GTDB): domain Bacteria; phylum Bacteroidota; class Bacteroidia; order Chitinophagales; family Saprospiraceae; genus OLB9. The sequence goes on from JACMLK010000371.1 coordinate 1,371, forward strand.
CAGCATACATACAGGTAAGAAAACCAATAAAATTACATACACCTTCGTCAGTATAACCATATCCATGAGCCATTTCATGAGCCATAGTAAATGGCCATTGAATCCTGTTCATTCCCGGATCTACATGTCCTTCATTTACAAATGGAACGTAAATGCCTGCAGTAGAAAATCTCAGTAATAACCCTTCAGGCAATAATTTTCTCACCCTGACTCTACCTGGAGTAGAGTGCCCCCACGATTTTAAAACTTGTTTTTGGGAAGTTCTGATCTCGTTTTCCAGTTCCTTCCAATCCAATTCAGGAATAAGATCGGTAGAATTTTCAGATACCACATGCCTGCTTTTCTCCAAAATTGTGGTAGCCCAGATAAACTCATTTATGATTATGGAGGAATCGGTTTTAATTTCCTGAAAACCCAATTCTTCTTCAATATTTGGTTGATAGTAATTAAATCCCCATAAAAAATAGAACAGAAAGAAAATAGCACCTATGCCATTAAGCATCCTCTGCGCCAAATGACCGGGTAATGTTTTTAATCCCCTTTTTTTGTAGGAATTAAGGGTACTTTTCATCAATCTGACCATGTAAAAAATGACTATAGCTGCAAAAATATAGATAGTAGCTATTGGAAGTAATCCAAAAGTATAGTCATATCCAAATCTGACAATGGGAAAAATACCAATAGAATAGACTGCATAAATGAATGTGCTGCCGAATAAACCTGCCAGTATGTGAACTACAAGTGTCATCACACCTGCCAGCATTCCACTGTTTTTAATGATCATTCCATGCTAGTTTGGTAGGAATAGTTTATATTAACTTAACGATTTATTATACTGCTGAATTAGTCGTATCCCAATTTAATTGCAAAAAACAATCTGCCATTTACATTAATTTGGAAAATATCTTTAATCACTTATAATTTATTATTCATTGTGTAA
>JACMLK010000372.1 GCA_014379665.1 Saprospiraceae bacterium
AGGGTAAGGATTTCATAGAAATATCCGGCGATCTGACCAAAGGTGGTCGTGAAGGTGATGTACCTTTCGGAACGATTACAACATTTGATGAATCAAAAATGAAGTTTGGATTGATTTATACCGGAAGTGATGACGGATTGGTGCATGTCACAAAAGATGGGGGCCATTCGTGGACAGTTCTGTCAGATTCTTTACCACGGGATTTTTGGGTTTCCAGAATTCAGGCTTCTGCATTTGATGAGGGGACTGTGTACCTTACCTTAAATGGTTACAGGAACGATCACTTCAAACCATATGTGTATAAAAGTACAGATTTTGGTCAGGACTGGATAAACATCTCTGCCAATCTGCCTGATGAACCAGTGAATGTCATAAAAGAAGATCCGTTGGATAGAGATATATTATATGTCGGCACTGATCATGGCACATATGTAAGTCTGAATAAAGGCACAAATTATATGTCACTTGCAGCAGAAATGCCTAAGGTACCGGTCCATGATCTTGTTGTTCAAAAAAAATCCAAACACCTCATCATAGGTACGCATGGTCGGTCATTGTACAAAGTGGACATCAGGAATCTCTATGAAATGAAAAAAAACATACACGAACCTTTGATAGTATTTAAACCTGATGATATTAGATACGACAGCGACTGGGGTAAAAAAAGTAATGCTTATACTGAACTCACTATTCCGGTTTTGAATTTTGAAGCTTTTTCAGATACAGATAAGGAGGTAAAACTGGAAATAATGAGTCCCGAAGGCATTGTACTAAAATCTGTTATTTTAAAACTCAAAAAAGGACTCTCCCGGTATGAAACTTTTATCAGAGTAGACAAATCAAAAGAACCGGCATTTTTGAAATCAATCGAAAAATCAGATTGGGTAAAAAGTCAGGGAATTATTTCCAAAGCAGAGGATGGATATTATTATCTCATCCCCGGTAAGTATGTCGTTAAGTTGTCATTCGAAAAAACAAGTTCAAAGTTTGAGTTTACAGTTAAATAAGTTGATGAAAGAAAATATGAAACTATCCAAAGTATTCATCTCTTTGCTTTCCATCATGACTATAGCCTGCCATTCCAATAAAATAGGTCGTCAGCAAAATCACTTTAGAAGTGAAAACATATTTTTTAGTATAGCAGAGCAATGTGTTTTTTCAATAAGTAAAAATGCTGATTCAAATACTGGTGAAGGAATCTGCGGAGAATTGAGGTTTCAATACGATTATAGCATTCATCCGTATGAAGGACCTTTGACCGTTGAAGAAGACTTTATACATGGATTCAGAGGAAATTATTATGCGAAGTTTTTTGATATAATACATATTGATGCCAAATTGCATCGATTATTTATGGACTCTGTATCCCTGATAAGTATCAAAAAAAAGTCATCAGATGTTGGGTTATTATTTTCCTGTATTCCCTGTACGGCCATAGCAAAACTTTCATTCAGGGGACGCAATTACTTATATCCTTTCACTTCAAACCCTACCTTATGGATTCAAAATGACTACATCATAAAGTCAGACACAACAAATGGATATATCAGGAAGATCTATATTGCTGCACATGATTCTTTAGCCTCAGGTTTATATTTGTACCCTCAGTTAAATCCCAGAAAAAATAACAAGTTAAGTCTGACCACCAGGTATAGTCAAGATAAACAGCAGTTGGAAAAAATATTAAAATCAGTGACTATGAAAAATGAGGTAAGCCTTGAATAGAAATGTATAGTTATGGGGCGGTAGAATTAAATTATATTTAAATCCTTATAATCAATGATTTCCTTGACAACGGGCCTATCCACATAGTAAAAATATACGGTAATTACAAATGAAAATACCAAATATCCGG
>JACMLK010000046.1 GCA_014379665.1 Saprospiraceae bacterium
TCATAGTTGAAGGCACCGGATCTATTTTTTTAGCAGGCCCATATCTGGTTAAAGCTGCGATAGGCGAAGAAATAGATCAGGAGACACTTGGTGGTGCGAAAACACATTGTGAAATTTCCGGTATAACAGATTATAAAATGCCGGATGATAAAACCTGTCTGGATACTATAAGAAAATTGGTTTCCAAAATGGGAAGTAATGAAAAAGCCGGATTCGACAGAATTAAACCGGTAAATCCACAATACGATGTAAAAGATATTTTGGGTTTATTTCCTGAAAATTCAACGAAACCATATGATGCCGTAGAAATTCTTAAAAGAATCATTGATGACTCTTCATTTACCCAGTATAAAGAGGATTATGGAAAAACCATCATATGTGGTTATGCCAGAATTGATGGTTGGGCAGTAGGTATTGTAGCCAATCAACGATTGGTAGTCAAAAACTCAGCAGGTGAAATGCAGTTTGGCGGAGTGATATATTCTGACTCCGCAGATAAAGCTGCAAGATTCATTATGAATTGTAATCAGAAAAAAATACCATTAGTTTTTTTTCATGATGTGACGGGATTTATGGTTGGCAAAAGATCTGAACATGGTGGCATCATTAAAGACGGAGCCAAAATGGTAAATGCGGTCGCAAATTCCACCGTACCTAAATTTACAGTTGTTATTGGAAATTCTTACGGGGCAGGAAATTATGCGATGTGTGGTAAAGCTTATGACCCCAGACTGATCACTGCATGGCCAACAGCAAAAATTGCAGTAATGGGTGGAACACAAGCCGCCAGGGTCTTAACACAGATTCAGGTATCTGCATTAAAGAAAAAAGGGTCAGCCCCTGATCCTGCCGGTGAACAAAAACTCTTTGAAATGACCAAATCAAAATATGAAGCACAAACTTCTGCCTTTTATGCTGCAGCCAGGCTATGGGTAGACGCAATCATTGACCCCAGGAAAACAAGAGAATTTATTTCAACAGGAATTGAAATGGCTAATCACGGATTGGTGGAAAAATTTAATCCGGGTATAATTCAGACTTAACTACATAGAGTCTGAAATGTAAATTCCGTTATTATGTTCAAAATCACGGCAGGCCCGACATTAAATGTATCTTTATGACTAACATTAAAGTGATACCTTTTATCTGTTTCCTTTATTTTAATGGAAAATCATGACCTATAAACTAACTTCGCAATACAAACCGACAGGAGACCAACCCAAAGCAATCGTTCAGTTGATAGAAGGATTGAAAAAAAATGAACGTGCTCAGGTGTTATTAGGTGTGACCGGTTCAGGTAAAACATTTACAATGGCAAATGTCATTGCTGCTGTTGAAAAACCTACCCTTGTACTGACGCATAATAAAACATTAACTGCTCAGTTGTATGCTGAATTGTGTGAATTTTTCCCCGAAAATGCAGTGGAATATTTTGTATCCTATTACGATTATTATCAGCCCGAAGCCTATCTCACTCATTCTGATACTTATATAGAAAAAGATCTTCAGATAAATGAAGAAATAGATAAACTCAGATTAAGAGCAACATCTTCTTTATTGTCGGGTAGGAGAGATGTGATCATTGTGTCTTCAGTATCTTGTATTTATGGTATGGGAAACCCGGAAGATTATAAAACAGGCATTATTCGTATTGAGAAAGGACAGTTAGTGAGCAGAAATGGGTTTTTGTACAATCTGGTTGAAAGTTTGTATTCACGAACTGAAACTGATTTTCGAAGGGCTACCTTTCGCGTCAAAGGGGACACTGTAGACATTAACTTACCATATGTTGATTACGGATACAGGGTGATATTTTTTGGTGACGAGATCGAATCGATTGAACAATTGGAAATAGAAAGCGGTAAGCGAATTACCTCATTGGATCATGCAGCTATTTTTCCTGCCAATTTGTACGTAGCGCCAAAAGATAGGTTAAACGCTGTGATCAGAGAGATTGAAGATGAATTGTATAATCATGAAAGGTTTTTTGAAGCCGAACGCAGACACATTGAGGCACAAAGGATAAAAGAGAGAGTAACTTTTGATTTGGAGATGATCAGAGAATTGGGTTATTGTAATGGGATTGAGAATTATTCCAGATTTTTTGACGGTAGGAGACA
>JACMLK010000373.1 GCA_014379665.1 Saprospiraceae bacterium
TCACTTAGTTTTTGTTTCAGGGCAATCCTGCCATTGAGCTCGTCGTCTATGATAATAGCTGTCAGCATTTATTGCATTTTAAGTTGAACCCTTATCCTGGTACCGGAAGCCATTCCTTCGGATTGGAGATCAATGATCTGAACAGAAGCAATCTCTTCATCATTAAAAAGCCGGATCCTGTCATTACTCATTTGCATACCGTAGCCTTTTCCATCGCGGTTGGCATTTCCGTTAATATTTCTACCTACACCATTGTCTTCAATGGTATATATGATATGGTCTTCTTCTTTTGTCACGTGGATGATCAGTCTTCCAGACTGATCCGTTTTTTGACGCAATCCATGCAGTATGGCATTTTCCACATATGGCTGGATGATCAACGGAGGAACCTTGTAATCGTTTTGCAAAAGCTCATCATCTGCCTCGATGCTGGCTGTAAACTTATCAGGATGTCTGAATAATTCAAGATCTATATAAAGTTGAAGTGTTTCCATATCCTTCGAAAGCGGCACTTTATTTTCTTTCGAACTATCGAGGACATTCCGGATCAGTTTTGCAAATTTATTTAAGTAGACAGTGGCCCTGTATTTGTCATTGCTTTGGATCATCGCATCGATGCTGTTGATACAGTTGAAAATAAAGTGCGGGTTCATCTGTGAACGCAGAGCCATCATTTCTGTTTCTGCAATCCGTTGTTGGAGTGCGGATTGTTTACGGATGGATTGAATGCGTCGCTTCAGCATAAAATAAGCAACAGTACTTATAGTCATGAAACAAAGAGCACGGAACCAGAAGGTACCCCACCAGGGTGGTGTGATAGTGATCGGTAGAGATGTAATTATTGAATCACCATAGCCATTGTCAGCTTTGACTTCAAACAAATATTGTCCCGGTTTGAGGTCAGTATAATCTGCCGATTGTTTTGTATTACTATGAATCCAGTTTTTATCCACTTCAGACAAACGGTATGTATAATCAGTATGGCGAAAATCGGAATAGGATAAAGTTGAAAACTCAATCGAAATGAAATTCTTATCATATGGAAGAACAATAGCTCTGTGATGATTTAAAAATGAATCAATGTAGATGCGGTCCTCAAAAACCTTAAAACCACAAATCTCAACTTTTCCATGATAGTCCGGAGCCATTTCGATTTGCGTAGGATCAAATTTTATAACCTCCGCAGATGTCGAAGTGACCCAGCTGCCATCTCTTAATTCAGTGAACCGCGGAGAACCAAAAGCAGCATTCATAATCAACGGATCCATATTGTAACGCGAAAGTTGCTTCAGGTCAGGGGAAAGCCTATATAAATTATAATTCGTGGTAAACCATATAGTTCCATTGCTATGTTTTTTAATAGCAAAAACTGAAGTGTGGTTCAGTGATTCGGCAATCCTGATACGCGAAAATAATTTTGAATTGACATTGAAAGAATATAGGCCATGATAAACTGATCCTAATAAAATGGTCGAGTCATTGTATTCCGCTATCCCTTCGAACGAAATGCCTATCTCAACATCCAGGCTGTCCGGCTGGTACAAATTTTTGTAGATTTTTTTCTGTATGTCAAACTCCTGTAGCCCCAATTCCGTGGTTACCCAACAACGATTAGTATGATCGACATACATATTTACCACACCGGAAAAACGCCATGTTGGAGGAACTTGTGCGTCATCATACCCATAGAATTTGTTTTCCGATTTATTCCACTGCGCAATCTTTCCATCTGAAAGTCCAAACAATACGTTTCCATCCTGATCTTTCACCATGTGGAGAATTGTATAATGTCCGATTTCAACAGGTTGAACCGTGTTAAAATTTTGCTTGATGGGGTCATACATCAGGATATGCCCTTTTTGGGCACCTGCCCAGACAGAACCATCATCAAGTTTTACAAAACTCCAGACAAGTTCATATTCAGGAGGCCCCGGCAAATTGACATTTCGATCGAATGTCAAATCCGGATTATAAACAGATATGCCTCCTCCCCATGTTCCAATAAAGATTTCTCCATTTTCTGCCTCTATGACATCATTAATATCTGACTTCGGCAACGATGCGTCATTCCCATCCGCATGTCGTATAGATTGAAAATAATTATTGTACGGATTGAAAATATTTATCCCCCTGTCGGTACCTACCCAGATATTATCATTCCGGTCCTGGAAAATTGTATTTATGCTGAAATTATATTTCAGACCATTGGTGATTTTATCATCCGAGGTGATATAAATAAAATCATCTTGTTCCCTATTGTAAAGCAAAAGGCCTGCATAATCTGTAGCAAACCAAATATTCTTTTGCCTGTCTTCTAAAATATTATTAATGAGCAAGGTAAGATCTCCTTTTTCTTCGTTGCCTTCTCTTCTCTTTACATCTTTTAAAGAATAAGTAATCAACTTTTTCGAATCCATATTATAACGAAGTAACACGTGCGTCCATGTAGAAATCCACAAATTGCGATGACTATCAAGCATGATATATCGTATCCTCATGGAATTCCCAAATTGCTCTTTTATCTGAATCAACAACGGATGTTGCGGATCTGCGTCTAATGAAGAATATATTTTATTGGATTTGCTTTCAACAATAAATATTTTATAAAAATTGTGCACCCATAAATCGTTGGAGGCCGGGTCATGCAGAATAAGAGTATTCCTTTGATGTTGGTTTGCATTTATATTTAAATATGACCCAATTACTTCTGAAGTTCCTTTATTATAATGGATAACTCCATAGTCTCCTATGCGCCACTGATCATGATTTTCTTCAATAAATAAATCAAAGGACGATGCACCTTGTTGCAAAATATCGGTCACAGAAAGTGACATTATTTTATTGTTGCTCAGGTCAAGTCTTTCCATCCTGTCCGCATTAATGACTTCAATAAAATGATTGACAGTGTCGACACATAAATCGCTGCTTTTAATTTCACCATAAGGAGAATGATTCGTTATTTCCGGATAATTGACAAACCTTGATCCATCATACCGCTGGAGTCCATTGTATGTTAAAATCCACATATATCCTTTCTCATCCTGTCCGATACCTTTAACCATGGTACTCAGTAATCCATCTGTCTGATCAATATGCCTGAAGTTGTACTTGCCATTTAGCTGACCGGAAATACTGCAACTCCAACAAAGGAAAATGATTAAGATGGAGTGGCGCATAGTATAAAGTTACTTGATCAGGTCGACAAAACCGGTAAGGTTTTAAGCAACGAGATTTAGGCTAAGCATTTTGACATTCCATTTCTTTATCGTTTGCTTTAAGTGATAATTCTTTTTTTCAATACGTTAGGATAATCTTTAATTATTTGAATTGTCCGGCTAAATTTATTTTGAGTTTTGCTTGGGTTAAGATCATCTCAGGAATTGGGTTAATCTTCATTGCCTTTTGCCCCAATTAATAGTTCTAATTTTTCAAGACGATGAATAAGTATTTCATTATCTGACTTTAGACTTGCGATTTGGGTCTTCATACTTGAGGCCTCTGACTTAAGACTTGAAACTTCAGACTTCAAATCTTCATTCAATTCCTGCACGGCTTTCACTAATGGCACCACAAACTGTGCATAGCTCATTGTGTAGAGTTCATTGTCATGTTTGGGACTTGTAAAACCACTGAAATTGTATCCAGTTTCGATTGCTGCTAATTCTACTTCCTGAGCTATAAATCCGCTTTGTTTTATTTTTTCCACATCATACTTCTCCGGAAAGTCAGTGGTTTCTGCATTTCCGGTGATTGTGCGCATTGCTGTGATGTCGAGATTATAAGTGACAGGTCTTAATCTTGTGATAAAGTCAAGGCCCTTTACATCTTCTTTTACGTTATTTTTTACTCTACCATCTGAAGCGTAGGTGAACCAGGTACTATTCCCACCTGTCCAAAGTGTGCTTAAGTTTCCTATGAAAGCCTGGTTTGAGGCGGCATTATAATATCCATTGTTACCTACACTGACAGTATTGGAAATGTTCGGACTACCCGGTGCAGTCCCTGCGTCATAGCCGATGGCCGTATTAATATTTCCCCCTACGTTGGAATAAAGCGTTTGATATCCAATTGCCGTATTTCCGTCTCCTGTGGTATTTGAATAAAGTGCTCCATATCCGTTCGCGACATTTTGATATCCATCTATGTTGGAATGAAGGGAATAATTTCCGTTTGCGGAATTATAAGATCCATAATCATTGTTACGAAGTGCCTTATATCCGCAAGCTGTATTATCACTCCCTTGAAGATTGTAAAATAATGCTTGTCTTCCTATGGCTGTATTTTGGCTTCCGGTTGTATTGGAAATCATGGCTGTTACTCCTATAGCTGTGTTCTCAAATCCTGTTGTATTAGCTTTTAATGCAGAATGACCCACAGCAGTATTGTTGACGCCATTTGAAATGGATGTGGGCTGGTTCGAAAACAGTGCTTCATATCCCACAGCTACGTTTCCACTAGCCCAAGCGGCTCCAGGGCTAAATGATTGAGTAGATAAGGCTTTAACACCAATTGCAGTATTTTGACAGGCAGTAGTATTAGCGTATAGAGCATCTACTCCGCTAGCAGTGTTTTGTTGTCCTAGTGTGTTAGCATAGAGCGCCCA
>JACMLK010000374.1 GCA_014379665.1 Saprospiraceae bacterium
CAGGATAAAATAAAAATTGCCGCTTGCAGACAAATGATGGAATTTTAAACATACTCTTAAATAATGTTCCCACCCGTTATAATAAAAACGGATGGAACATTTTTTTGCTTTCAAATCAATAAACACATTTCAGGAAGTAACAAATTAATCTTCTTCTTCCTCCTTATGTTCGGAAATAAGTTTTTGCTGAATATCAGGTGGCACCGGTACATATTCTGCAAATTTTCTGGTAAATTTAGCCCGCCCCTGGGAAATTGACCTCAACGTGGATGAATATTGATACATTTCCGCTAATGGTACTTTGGCTTTTATTTTCTGATAATGTCCGTCCGAATCCATGCCTACAATAATAGCACGTCTGGTTTGAAGGTCACCCATGATGTCACCCATGGCTGAGTCCGGACAGGTAATCTCCACATCATAGATTGGCTCCAGTATCTGAGCTCCTGCATTTTTAAAGGCGTTTCTAAATGCCCCTACTGAAGCCAGCATGAATGCCATATCATTTGAATCGACTGCGTGCATCTTTCCATCATATACACTGACCCTGATATCCTGACAGTGTGAACCTGTGAGTGGACCCTCCACCATTTTTTGCATGATACCTTTTTTGATGGCACTGGAATATTTAGCGTCTACGGTCCCACCTACAATACACCAGTAAAAAGCAAGTTTACCTCCCCATTCCAATTCGTCAACTTCCATATGCCTGACTGTCAAACCTTCCGGACCTGGCATGCCTTCATGAAACGGTTCAATCCTCATATGTACTTCACCAAACTGACCTGCTCCTCCACTCTGCTTTTTATGACGGTAAGATTCGTTGGCACTTCGGGTGATCGTCTCTCTGTAAGGAATTTTAGGTCTTTCAAAATTCATGACTACTCCGTTTACCTTTTCGATACGGTATTTGATCAGATCCAAATGTAGTTGCCCCTGTCCATGGATGATAGTCTGTTTGAGTGAAGCCGATTGCTCGATCACGAGGGTAGGATCTTCTTCTTCAATCTGGTGAAGAGATTTTATCAATTTTTCCATATCAGCCTTACTCGGTGGAGATACTGCTGTTCTTATTCTTGGTTCAGGAAAGTGAATGATATCTATTTCCATGGTTTGTCCTCTGCCATTCAAAGTATTATTGGTATGTGAATTCTTTAGTTTTAGTGTAACTCCCAAATCACCGGCCTGAAGGCTATCGATAGAATTTCTTATTTTGCCGTTAGCCTCAAATACCTGACTTACGCGTTCATGAGTCCCGTTTTTTGCATTTATAAGGTCATCACCTGCTTTAACAGTTCCTGAATACACTTTGAAATAGCTGACCAATCCTACCTGAGGTTCGGATATAGTCTTATAAATAAATATAGATGGTGCTGCTTTGGAATCGTATTTCATGGTTTTACCATTCAGAAGCGAAAATGGAGGAACATCGGCTGGAGAAGGGACTACATCATTAATAAATCCCATGATACGTCCGCTACCCATATTTCGGCTTGAAGAGCAACAAAAAACCGGAAATATCTGTTGGTTGGCCAGCGCAATGCGCAAACCTTCCGTACATTCTTCTTCGCTGAGGGAACCCTTATCAAAAAATTTCTCCATCAGACCTTCTTCATTTTCAGCTGCAGCTTCCACTATGACGTTATGCATTTTCATTGCTTTGTCCATTTCACCGGGGGGTATGGGATGCTTGGCAGGTTTTCCACCTTTAGCGTCAAACACATACATGACCATATGGAGAACATCAACAATACTATTAAATGAAGTGCCTTGATTCAAAGGATACTGAAATGGGATTACTTTAGGTCCAAACCTTTCTATAGCCTGGTCTAAAGTACTTTCATAATCGGACTTTTCATGATCCACCTGATTGATCACAAAGATGGCCGGAGTTTTGTATTCGTTGACATATTCCCAAAGAATTTCAGTTCCTACTTCTACTCCGTGAGCTGCATTAAGTATGATAAGTGCAGTATCAGATACTTTTAAAGATGAAACTACTTCGCCAATAAAATCATCAAATCCGGGAGTATCAAGAATATTAATTTTACAATCTCTCCATTTGACATGCATCAAAGTACTGAAAAGAGAATTGCCTCTTTCCTGTTCAATCGCACTGTAATCTGAAATAGTGTTGCCACCACCCACTGTACCCATTCTACTGATGGCACCAGATTCAAAAAGCATGGTTTCAGCAAAACTTGTCTTTCCACTCCCTGAATGCCCTAACAAGACCACGTTTCTGATTTTTTTTGTCTCTACACTCATATGATTTTAATGGTTTTTGTTGAATAATATAATTCTTTAAATGATGTTTTGAAATTTATAAGGTCTCAATTTCGCAAAAAGGTACGATCAATTTTAATATCTTCAAAATTTTAAGGTTCAAAATAATGATGATCTCTGACTGACTTAATTGTATTAATATATTAAATAATATTTAAGTGTGTTAAAGTCAGAAATTTAATTGACAGCGGTTGAAAGTTTTAATTTCTGATCAAATGCGCTTATGCTCAAATTTAATTCAACACAGGAATCTTTTAGGAAATATAGAAATTAAACTATCCAAAATGCGTTTCTTTGATGTCCGAACGATTAAGATGATCAAAAACATATCAGCAGACAATAAATCATGGGCCATTCTGATTTTTCTTAGCTTAGTCTGGGGATGTTCTTTTATTCTTATCAAGAAAGCCATGGTGGCGTTTGAACCTGCACAACTGGCATGCCTGCGCCTCACAATTTCTGCTGTGGCATTCACGCCATTTGTCCTATGGCACCGAAAAGAAATTGACTGGTCCAAATGGATGAAATTTTTAGCCGTAGGTATTACCGGAAGCGGATTGCCTTCATTTCTCTTTTTTATTGCCCAGTCACAATTAAGCAGCTCAGTAGCCGGATTGCTCAATAGCCTTACGCCTATCTGGACACTTTTGATAGGAATCTTTATATTCAGACTTAATTTCGAAAGGAAAAAACTTTTAGGAGTTTTTATTGGATTCTTGGGTGCTGCTTCTATTGTCTTGCTCGGATCAGAAGATACTATTGGCGGGAATCCATGGTTTGGTATTTTTGTTATCATTGCGACCATATGTTATGGTTCGAGTGTCAATATGGTACAGGCATTTTTTGGGCAAACCAAACCCATCATCATCAGTTGCGTATCCTTTTTTCTTATTGGCCCTCCGGCTATGATCTATTTAGCATTATCTGATTTCAGCAACACTCTTATGTCAAATCCACAGGCATTACAAGCCTTCGGTGCCGTGGCTATACTTTCATTATTCGGTACGGTGCTGGCGACCATCCTGTTTTATACACTGGTACAAAGAACAAGTGCTGTATTCGGCAGTACAGTTACTTACCTGATGCCTGCGATAGCAATCTTTTGGGGATTTATCGATGGTGAAACTATTTCTATTCTGCATTTTGCCGGAATGGCTTTGATCCTGGTAGGAGTTTACCTCACTAAAAAATAGACATATGCATCAGATACCCGGCCTATATATTACTGATTCAGCTGAAAGGGGGAGAGGCGTTTTTACTTCAATGGATATCTCAGAAGGAGATTTGATCGAAGTTTGCCAGGTGATCAAAATCTCTAAAGCTCAATTGCCGGTCATACACAAAACCATCTTACACGATTATTATTTCCTTTGGGGAGAACATATGGATGAATGCGCCATAGCATTGGGTTTTGGTAGTCTCTACAATCATGAAGTCCATCCCAATGCCAATTTTATCCTGGATTTTGAAAATGAAACCATAGATATTGTGGCTATAAAAAACATTTCAGCCGGCTCAGAAGTCACCCTCAATTATCATGGAGCCCCCGGAGATGAGGAACCTCTTTGGTTTTGATGTACGCATACATGATATGATTTTCAATTATGCGACTCCTTAATAACATAATGTACTTTTCAGACCTACTACCTTTTAGGCACCAACCTTATAATAGGGCAAATCATCTCTTCCAGCGATATTCCACCATGCTGGAAAGTGTCTTTAAAAAAATTATTAAAATAAGTATAATTATTAGGGTAAAGAAAAAATACATCTTCTTTGGCAAAAATATAGCTGCTGCTCATATTTGGACTGGGAAGTCCGGCTTCGGCAGGGTTTCTGATTTCCAATACTTCTTTTCTGTCATACTGCAAATTCCTGCCTACTTTGTATCTTAGATTTGTGGTAGTTTCTCTGTCGCCTATGACTTTGGTTGAATTTTTAACCCTTATCGTGCCATGATCCGTGGTAATAATTAATTGTATATCCCGCTCAGCCAGTCGTTGCATCAGTGCCCATAGAGGTGAGTGCACAAACCAGGATTTAGTAAGTGACCTGTAAGCTTTTTCGTCCCCGGCCAACTCCTTTAGTACTTCCATTTCAGTTCTTGAATGCGACAGCATGTCAATAAAATTGTACACTATGGCTGTGAAGTCATTATTCACAAAATTGAGCGCATTGTCCTGAAGTTGTTTGGCACTCTGCACATTGGTCACTTTGACATATTCTGATTTTATATCCTTTTTTACTACGCGTTTGATCTGCTCCACCATCAAATCCCCTTCCTTCATATTTTTACCACCTTCTTCGTTATCATTTAACCACCAATCAGGATACTTTTTTTGTATATCCAATGGGAGTAAACCCGAAAAAATGGCATTTCTACTATATTGGGTAGCAGTAGGCAGAATGGAATAAAAAAAATCCTCCTCTTCAACCCTGTATAAATCAGACAAGATTGGTTCTATGATCTTCCATTGATCATACCTCAGATTATCCATCAGTATCATAATAGTCGGTTTGCCGGTAGCAAACAATGGAAAGACTTTGTCTTTTAACAACTCGTGAGATTTTCTCGGTCCGGAAGATTTTTTTATCCAGTCCTGATAATTTTTCTGCACATATTTAAAGAATTCCTTATTGGCTTCTTCTTTTTGCATGGACAGAATTTCCTTCATCTGCTGATTGTTGCTGTCATCCAATCGGATCTCCCATGAAATTATTTTTTTATAAATATTAGCCCATTCCTTATAATCAGGTCCGCTATTGATCTCTATGGCTATATTTCTGAACTCCTGTTGATAATCTGTAGCAGTTTTTTCTGAAACCAATCGTTTATTATCGACTATTTTTTTAAGCGTCAATAGAATCTGATTTGGATTCACAGGTTTTATCAGATAATCATCTATCTGGGACCCAATGGCCTCTTCCATGATATTTTCGGCTTCATTTTTTGTGATCATCACAATAGGTATAGTAGGTAATTTTACCTTGATGCGTGACAACGTCTCCAACCCCGATAACCCGGGCATGCTTTCATCCAGAAAAACAATATCAATCCCCGGGTCTTCATCCAGGATATCCAAAGCATCATGACCATTACTTACGGTGACGACATCATAACCCGC
>JACMLK010000375.1 GCA_014379665.1 Saprospiraceae bacterium
TTTTAAAGGCTATTTCTTTCATCATGTCATAATTCTTTTCATTGTCTGATATCAGGCCATTTATTCTTTCCTGATCAGTTTGGTCACGAAGCAATTTATCGTAATTTGTATCAAATATTTCTTCTCTGCATTTTAAATCATTATAGAGATTAAAAATATCATCATTGCCTGATTGGCTACATTCTTCGAGGTTATGCTGTACGTCTTTAATATCTTTTACTGCTAAAGTTGCTGATCTTATACCCGAAAATAACGTTTGTATCCCGTCTGATTCCCGGAGTGAAAGTTTATTTTCAAGTAGTACCCTGCTTTGGTTGAAAATTTCGTTTTCATAAGATTTAAGGGTGTTGTAGGCGTTTAAAGAAACGTCTTTATCATTATTGGTAAAAAACATTTTTCTGTTTTCTGCCGCCTTCCGTATGAAAAGCAACACCTCTGCTTCCAGCGCATACATAGACGATAAAACATCTTTGGGATTAACAAAAGGAAGGTTTTTAGTCATCGTTTTGAAGTCTGATGAAATCAATTTGTCAATCAACGCACTAAATTTGCCAATGAATGGCAAAATGATTATAATACCCAAAAGATTAAATAATGTGTGAAAAGAGACTAATGCCACTAAAGGGTCTTTAATGCCTGCTATATCAATCAAGCCAAACAGTTGCTTTATCAGGATCAGCGTAACTATGGCTGTAATAACATTGATATAAAACTGGGCCCAACCTGTTTTTTTTCTGACAGCATTGCCATTGATGGTTCCTAGTATTCCGGTCACCGTAGTCCCTAAATCTGCCCCTACTGCAAGAAAACCAGCCTGCATCAGATCTATACTTCCGGAAGCAAGTGATGTCATAAATATCATCATCGATGCTGAACTAGATCTGATTGCTGCAGCGAGTATAAATCCGAACAAAAGAAATAAAATCATCGGCTTGCCAACCAGAATGGACAGGTCAGCGTTTTTTGCAAAATCAAGAAATCCTTCTTTCATAAAATTCAACCCCATAAACATCAATCCAAATCCAAAAAGAAGTTTTCCTGTCTGCTGTAATTTACTGTTGGAAAAAAAAATAATAGACAAAGAACCTATGGCGATGACAGGAAGATACAAAGATTCAAGATTAAATTTAAAGCCGAGTAATGCCACCATCCAGCCTGTAATCGTAGTACCCAGATTGGCGCCGAGTATCATGCCAATGCCATTTTTAAGACCAATAATCCCGGCACCTGTAAAAGACATCACCAATAAAATCACCATGGAGCTGCTTTGCATTACTCCTGTGGTGAGTGCACCTGCAAGGACTGCTTTAACCGGATGTCCGGTCTGTTTTTGAAGAAATGTTTTAAATGACCTTCCGGCTATAGCTTTAATGGATTCCTCCAGCAAAGAGATCCCGAATAAGAAAAGTCCAAGCCCTGCTAATAAGTACCATATTTTTATTTCGTACCAATTCATGTGCATGTCTTCAGCTTCATAGAATTAAAACTGTTCAGCAATTTTTAAGTTCACGTCCTGATAGTTTTACCTTCTAAATCAAATATAATATCAATATTTTTTCCAGATACCGTGTAATTTATTTCATCGTTAAGATAAGCGCGGAGAATGAGAATTCAATTTCGATACATCAATGTTTAAATTTCTTTATGGCTGCAGTAAGTTTTGGTACGACTTCAAATAAGTCTCCTACAACGCCATAATCTGCTGCTTTGAAAAATGGGGCTTCAGGATCTTTATTGATCACCACTATTACTTTGCTGTTATTGACTCCTGCCAGATGCTGAATGGCCCCTGATATTCCGGCTGCGATATAGAGATTTGGTCTTATGGCAATGCCGGTCTGACCCACATGTTCATGATGAGGTCTCCAGTCTGAATCAGCTACAGGCCTAGAACAGGCGGTGGTAGCTCCCAATGCAGCAGCGAGATCTTCAATAATGCCCCAGTTTTCAGGCCCTTTCATACCTCGACCGGCAGAGACTACGATTTCTGCTTCGGGAAGTGGTACAACGCCTTCTGAAATTTTTCTCTCTATCACTTTTGTATTGGTGGCAGCCAATGGTGCCGTGCGAGTCTCCGGTGATACAGCTGTGGATATGGCCTGTGGTTTCAGGGTGTTGCCCATCACACTGATGACTTTATTTTCTGCAGTGATATTATATCTTACTATGGCTTTGCCGGAATACACTGATTTATTGACAACAAAACCACCACTTGTATCCGGCAATGAATTAGCACCAGATACATTACCTGCATTCATCCTGACGGCTAATCTGCCTGTGAGCGCTTTGCCATTAGCCGAATGAGCCAGGATGATGATATTGGCTTTATGCTCATTAGCAACATCTGTGATCACTTTCGTAAATGACTGAGAATCAAACTCAACTTCCTGGTCCGCATTAATATGGATCACTTTTGACGGCCCGTATTCTCCCACAGCACCCGCATTTTCAGTCTTGCCAATCAAAAGGCCTATACAATCAGTACCTAATGATTTTGCTACCTGAGCACCATAACAAGCAACTTCATAACCCGTTTTTTTAATTTTTCCTTTTGGGTTTTCAATATAAACTAATACTGCCATTTGAATATTTTTAATAGAGTTGGTTTGATTATATTACTTTTGCTTCTTCATGAAGTAATCTCACTAATTCATCCATGTCATCAGGATTTATAAGTTTTACTCCTGATTTGCCGGGAGGTAAAATGAATTTTTCAATCGTAACTCTTGCATTTTCAGAGATTGGGTCCAGGACCGTCAATGGTTTTGTTTTGGCCATCATGATACCCTTCATATTAGGGATGCGCTGTTCGGCTAGTCCCTTGGATGCAGATAAAACATAAGGACCTTCTACCTGACATACTTCCACACCACCTTCGATGTCACGTGTGATTTTGCTTGTATTTCCATTAACTTCAAGTGCGGAGGCATACGAAATAAATGGGAGGTCAAGCATTTCTGCCACCATAGCTCCAACCTCAGAACCATTAAAATCTATAGTTTCTTTGCCGGTAAAAATTATATCATACGATTTATTTTTGGCATGGGCTGCAATATTGGCTGACGTAGTATACGCATCCGGATTTTCCAGATTAACTCTAACAGCATCAGTTGCACCTATAGCAAGGGCCTTTCGGATGATGATATCATTGGAAGCAGGACCGACGTTAATGACAGTCACATTTCCACCATTCTTTTCTGTGATTTCCAGGGCTTTCACTAATGCATACCATTCATCATACGGATTCATGATAAAACTGACCCCATCTGTATTATATTCTTTTTCATTCGGTCTGAATGATATTCTGGAGGTAGTGTCAGGTGTTTTACTGATACAAACTAATAGGTTCATTTGGTTAAATTTGCTTCATTTTCTTAACAATAAGCACCCTTACTTGTTTACTTTTGTCGGGTATATGATCCTTAGAAAGTGGTTTCCAATTTTAAGCTTACTCTTAAATCATATTTCAGCACAAAGATAAAAACATTTAATTTAAAAATTAAACCCGGAGTTAAAAATATCATTATGGTTAGGTTGAAAACACTGCTTGATATGTTGGAAGGAGACCCTGATGATTCTTTTCTCCGATATGCATTAGCAAAAGAATATGAAAATATGGAATCCTGGCCCGAAGCTTTATCACATTATCTAATCATCAAAGAAAAAGACCCTGACTATGTAGGCATGTACTACCATCTGGCAAAATTGTATGAATATTTGCAGGAAACGGATAAAGCATTGAAAACCTATGAGGAAGGAATCTCCATTGCCAAAAAAATACCCGATTTTCACGCCCTTTCAGAACTCAATTCAGCTAAGCTGAATCTGGAAATGGAATTTTAAACATACTCTAACTTAACCTTTAATTTAAGCACTTGAACCCACCCGTTTCCATTTTCTGGTTCAGACGAGACCTTCGGTTGGAGGATAATGTTGGTTTGTATCATGCATTGACATCAGAACATCCGGTGATTCCCCTATTTATATTTGATACCAATATCCTGGGTCACTTACAAGAGAAAAATGACGCCAGAATTACCTTTAACTATGACACAATCCTTCGACTCAAATCAACTTTGAGGCGTCAGGGTAGTGACCTGATCGTCAGATACGGATCGCCGGAAAGCGTATGGCAACATCTGATCACCACCTATCAGATAGAAACAGTATATGTCAACCATGATTTTGAAGCGTATGCCATCCAACGTGATGCTATGGTTAAGGACATGATGTCAAAGCATAACATCAAAATGTTGACCTACAAAGACCACGTCATTTTTGAAAAATCGGAAATAGTAAAAGATGACGGTACACCATATACCGTGTTTACGCCTTACAAAAGAAAATGGCTGTCAAAATTAACCGAATCTGAAGACCAATCAGAAAGTTCAGTTTATCTGCAATCTGTTCAAACGGAGCATTATTTTGATCATTTTTATAAGTTTACCTCAGTGAAAGGAGTACCTTCTTTATATGAGATGGGTTTTGAACGAGCTGAAATTGAAATACCAACTGTCAATATAAATAGCTCCATATTGATTACATATGATAAGACCAGAGATTTTCCCGCATTGGACGGAACGTCCAGATTAGGAATACATCTTAGATTCGGCACTATTTCAATTAGAGAATTGACCCGGTTGGCCATATCGCTCAATCCTATTTACCTCAATGAATTGATATGGCGGGATTTTTATGCGATGATACTAAGTTATTTTCCTTATGTGCAGTTTAGTGCTTTCAGACCCGAATATGATCACATCGAATGGAGAAATAATGAAAAGGAATTTCAGCTTTGGTGTGAAGGCAAGACAGGATATCCGATCGTGGATGCAGGCATGAGAGAATTGTCAGCTACCGGATTTATGCACAACAGGGTAAGGATGATCACGGCAAGTTTCCTGACCAAACACCTGTTGATCGACTGGAGATGGGGAGAAGCTTGGTTTGCACAAAAACTCCTCGATTTTGATCTGGCGAGCAACAACGGAGGCTGGCAATGGGCAGCAGGATGCGGAACCGACGCTTCGCCTTATTTCAGGATATTCAGCCCAGACGCACAGACCGAAAAATTTGACAAAGCCAGAATCTATATTAAAAAGTGGGTGCCGGAATATGGGACTTCTTCGTATGTATTGCCCATCGTAGATCACAAAGATGCCAGGATAAGATGCCTTGAAGTGTATAGACGCGGGTTGAGGAGGTAGTTGCGTGAAATCAATGGGTTGAAACCCATTGGAGATACCAACGGCGAACTTTCCAAGGGGTTTCAACCCCTTGCTGTTACTACACCGAACTTCAACCCGGATGACCGACGCTGCCCCCTATTTCGGGATATTATATTCCGATGCACAGACCGAAAAATTTGACAAAGCCGAAACCTATATCAAAAAGTAGGTACCGATATATGATATTCCTTCGTATGTACGGCCATCGTGGATCACAATGATGCCAGGATAAGATGCCTTAAAGTTTATAAGCGCTGGTTGGGGAGGTGGGAGGGAATATTTCTTTCATATTTTATTAACATAGTGGTAATTTATTACTTTTATGATTGATTATGTGAATATCTTTATCTAATTAATTGTTATGGGTTTGTACTAAAAGTCTGTAATAAAGAATTATTTGACAGCATTCGATGATAATAAAGTTAATGCTGTTAATAGTGAGTTTAAAACATTTTTAATTAACCCTGTAACACAAAGAAATTCCACAAGTATTTAAAGAAAAAGAGATGGAAGCATTTCATATGGTGTTGACTACACATAATAGCAGGATTTCAGCAAGAATGATGAAATACAAAATCATATCTGAAAATCCTGTTGAATTGAATGCTGCAGAAGAAATTTTGTTGACAAAAATAATTGCAGATATTGTCAAGGAAAAGGGCTATCGTATCTTAGCATTTAATATTTGTGTAGATCATGTTCATCTTATTATAGTATGTGAATTTGAAGAACTTACTGCTGTCTTAAAAACCATAAAAGGCAAATCAGCATATCTATTTAATAAAAGGATGCGTGAAGTCAATGGGTTGAAACCCATTGGAGAATCCAAAGGCGATTTTTCCAAGGGGTTTCAACCCATTGCTGATACAACTTCGATCTTCAACCCGGACGAACATAATGGTCATTTATGGTCACAAAAATACTTCAGAGCAAATCTGGACGTGTGGACATTGGCAGAATTAAGTCCCAAGGCAGGATATCTATATAATGATAGTTATCTTGATAATGCAGTGGTCTACATACAAAACAATAGACAAAAACATCAGCTTCCGGAATGTGATCAGTTAACGAAAATTATAGCTGAAATGACTATTAGTGGTGATGAAGCTTTTGCATTTCATACAAAAGAGATTTGATGTGGATATCAATGCTGTTGTAAAAGCCATAAAAGGCAAATCAGCATATCTATTTAATAAATGGACGCGTGAAGTCAATGGGTTGAAACCCATTGGAGATACCAACAGCGAATTTTCCAAGGGGTTTCAACCCCTTGCTATTATATCACCGAACTTCAACCCGGATGAAATTAATCGTGATACATTTTGTTTTCAAAACTCTATTTACCTCATCAAACCTTTACAAAGGCAAGACCCTTTATACCCATTCCATCGAAAAAACGTAATCATAATATAAAAGTCCGTCTGATAACTCGGATAACTGAAATGCGTGGTGTACATTTGTTTATACTAACGAACTTTTATTGCGTGAGTATAATCGTTACTCAGAATTCTAGAATGACATAAGAAGAAACAAACAAAAAAATATGAAACGAATAATTGTAATTTTCAGTTTGACACTTTTTGCTTTTATACATTTTTCCTGTAGGCAAAACGTTAATACGAATGAAAAAGTAAAGGAGCACATTGAGATAGAGAATGATGGAGTAAAGATTGCCTATCAGGATTCGGGAGATGGCGATACTTGCCTGCTGTTTATACACGGCTGGGCAATAAATAAAGAATATTGGCAGGCTCAGGTGGAATATTTTAACAAACGGTTTCGGATTGTAACCATTGATTTACCGGGGTTTGGAGAATCAGGCAAAAACAGAACCGATTGGTCAGTTGAAAAATATGGAAAGGATATTTCAAAAGTTCTGACTGAGTTAAAGCTCAACAATGTAATTCTGATTGGGCATTCCATGAGTGGAGCAATTATAGTAGAAGCCGCCCTCAAAAACCCAGATAAAATTATTGGAATAGTAGGTGTTGACAATTTTAAAGATTTTGGTGTCGCTCCTACCGAAGAAGACAAAAAACGTTCGGGAGAAGCGTATAAAAAATTGAGAATAAATTATACATTATTTGTTCAGGAGATAGCTAATAAATATTTGTTTTCACCATCAACAGATAGCATTATTAAAGCCAAAGTAATAAATGATTTTATGAGTGCCGATTCAACTATTGCTGCCGAAATCGCAGAAAGAAATGATGAGTATCCTTTAAATGAAAAATTAAAGGCAGTAAACAAGACCTTATATCTTATCAATAGCAGTGAATATCCTACAGATACCGTCAGGTTTAAGGAATCTGAAATATCCTGTACATTATACCTTGTTGGCCCTACCGGGCATTATCCTATGATTGAAGCACCGGATAAATTCAATAAGGCATTGGATAGTATAATTAATAGAATGAATACAGTACTTTTCGAATCGGAGTATTAGCCTCTAGTTTTAGTGGTCTATTCGATCAGGGCCATTATTTTCACCTTAATATTCCATTTTAAGCTATGTATAAAGCGGGTAGATGCGCGATCTATTATATTGGATAACTAGGCCGTAATAACAATACGTCTCCCATGTAGAATTATTTAATGTAAAAAGCCTTGACAATCAATTGACTATCAAGGCTTATTGTAGCGGGAGCAGGACTCGAACCTACGACCTTCGGGTTATGAGCCCGACGAGCTACCAACTGCTCCATCCCGCGATCCAGACATTACGATGTGGTAAACTTTTTACCCATGTTTCGTAATGGACTGCAAAGGTAATGATTTTTTTGTCAAAACCAAGAAGCTATCCCCAAAATTTAAATAATTATATTTATACTGGAAATGACCTTATCTGATCAATACACTGTACATTTGTGCATCCTATTGGGGTGCTTAAGTTGTCTTAGGCTGAGATCATACCCTCCGAACCTGAGCAGGTAATGCTGAAAAGGAAAAGTTTAAGTCTTCATAAAAGATATCTCATTAGGATTATAATTTAATTTAAATTATTAAAATGAGATATTTAATCCTTATATTATTTGTTTTACCCTTACAGATATCCGGTCAGTACACTATCTCAGGAACTGTGTCGAATACCAGGGGAGAACATTTATCTTTCGCCACCGTCTATATACCGGGTACTGCTTATGCGGCATCCACAGATGACCATGGCAAATACATCATCACTGACGTAGCTCCGGATCAATATACGTTCATCGTAAAATTCGTAGGATATCGTGTTCACACTCAGGATGTAACCATCCATGCAGATCAAAAAATAGATGTCGTGCTTCAGGGAGAAATTTATAATCTGGATGCTGTCGAGATACTGGCCAACAGGGTAGGGCAAAAGGGTCCTTTTACCAAACAGAATCTCAGTAAAGAGACACTGCTTAAAGAAAACCTGGGGCAGGATGTTCCATTCATCCTTCAGTGGACACCATCGATGGTCGTTACTTCAGACGCAGGCACCGGTATCGGGTACACAGGTATGAGACTCAGAGGTTCAGATCAGACCCGAATCAATGTTACCCTCAATGGGGTTCCGGTCAATGAAGCAGAATCTCATAATGTTTTTTGGGTAGATCTTCCGGATCTTATGGGATCCGCCCAAAGTATTCAGATTCAAAGAGGGGCAGGAACATCCACCAATGGTGCAGGAGCTTTTGGTGGTACAGTGAGTATAAATACAGCTGAGGTTCGGGTGAATCCTTACGTAGATATCTTCAGCACTCTTGGGTCGTTTAATACCCAAAAACTTAGTGTGCACGTTGGTACCGGACTGATAAATGACAGGTATGTAATAGATGGAAGGTACAGCACTGTACATTCGGACGGATACGTAGACCGGGCAAATGCAAGGCTTAACTCATTATTTTTTTCAGCAGCAAGAGTCTCCTCCAAATCATCACTCAGATTAAACGTTATCAGTGGTAAAGAAATCACCTATCAATCATGGAGTGGTGTCCCACAAGCAAAAGTGGACAATAATCAGGAAGGTCTTGTATCACATTATGATCGCAATGTTGGCAGCCTCTATAAGTCTGATGCTGATTCAGTCAATTTGTTTGCTTCAGACCGAAAATATAATTATTATTCCTACGCAAATCAGATAGATAATTACCGGCAAACCTATGTGCAACTACTGCATTCTCTCGCGTTGAAGCCAAATCTTAAAA
>JACMLK010000376.1 GCA_014379665.1 Saprospiraceae bacterium
ATGGAAGCAGTCACTCAGGTGAGATATAATGACAAAGGGGTACTGGCATCGTTGCATCCGGATGGTGATCATGTATATATTTCGTTTTTTGCCAATGTTAAAGGCATTGCACCCGGTCAGTCAGCTGTTTTTTATGAAGGCGATGATGTCATTGGTGGAGGTATCATACAGCAAAATAGAATGTGGTTGACAGAATAACGTCAGGTACCTGTGTAATAATTATAATGTTATTTCGTTATTTGTTTAGCTGTAAACTAATAACAAATTAAGTATTAAGTTAATATGAAATTTAAAGTTAATTATCTGTTCATCATTTTATCCTTTTTTTTGCTGTCATGCGAGGATGAGACTGAAATAATCGATGAATCTGCTTTTGGGTATGATTTTTTTCCGGTTGCTCAGGGTAAATCCTGGATTTATGCTTCCGACAGTGTGATTTATGACAATGAGGGCACACAGATAGATACCTTCAGGTCATTCCTTCGTGAAGAGATGGGTGAATCATTTGTGGATGAAGAAGGAAATACGGTGTATAAATTAATGCGTTATTTTAGAAGAAATGAATCAGATCCATGGTCGCGTATCAATACATGGACACTTTTTTCAAACAAAACCAATGCTATCCGGACAGAAGAGAATCTAAAATTTGTTAAATTGGTTTTTCCTGTCAGGAAAGGATTGAGGTGGAATGGAAATATTTTTGTAGATGAAAATATTAAAATTGATGTGGCCGGTGAAATGATTGAAATGTATAAAAACTGGAAACATCGCATGGAAGAAATCGATGTTGACTTTATGTATAAAGACACTACTGTGAAAGCCATAAGGGTCAATCTGGTGGATGAAACATCTATTATTGACAGACGTAAAGTAACTGAATATTATGGCAAAAATCTTGGTTTGCTGAAAAAAGAAATGATCATCCTGGATTCAGATGGGAGCAGGCCAAATGATCCGTGGGAAGTAAAAGCCAAAAAGGGATTCATCCACACACTGACGTTGATTGAAACAAATTAAGACGGACATCTGAAATGGCTAAAAAGTATGTAAAGATTGGCACTTTGCTCAGGACTGTTGGTACTAATGGTGAAGTAAAAGTTGATATTACCAATGAGTTTTTAGAGGATTTGCTGGCATCTGATCATGTTTTTGTTGTGGAAAATGGTTCATTCATTCCGTATTTCATTGAATCAATAAGGGAGACCAACCATATTCTTATAAAAATGGAAGAGGTGGATGATCCTGAGTCTGCTTCAGCCCTTAATTTAAGAGATATCTATCTGAGAGAAGAAAACATCCATTCTGAAACATTTTTCAAGCAGCTGGAGAAGGAGGAGTTGACTGGTTATTCGGTTTATAATGGCAATGAACTGATAGGTACTATCAGCTCTATTGAATTATTTCCTCAACAGATAATGGCTTTGATACTTTACAAAGGTAAAATGATTTACGTACCTCTTGCAGACGAACTCATTGAAAAAGTAGACAAAACGACATCCGCCATGTACATGCTTTTGCCTGAAGGACTATTGGATATTTAGAAGCAATTTGTTGTTCAAAACTGTCAATCTTTTTACTTTTAATCGGGTTATTTACTTAAAAATGAGATTGTTGATAAAAGATGACTAAATTTGCACTACACCTAATACTGAGAGCACCAATGAGAATGGATTTACATTGCATAATGCGTGTATTTTGTTTTATGGTAATCACCCATTTAACATTGATACATAAAATTGAAGCGCAATATCTTCATTCCAAAATTCATTTAGGTGCTATGTTTTATCAGGGTGACCTGACTCCTAGAGCCATCGATTATAGTTTTGGCCCCGGCAACCTTGCCTGGGGTGTTTCTGTTGGAAAAGACCTGACTGACTGGATCAGTATCAATGCAAGGTTCATGAAAGGAACACTTACCGGAGATGACAGCTATTCGACCAATTTGATACAAAGAAGCAGGAATCTTAGTTTTTCATCCCCATTGTATGAATATGGATTTTATGCAGATGTCAGGATCAATAAATTTTGGAAGGCATTAGATAAATATAAACTGCGTTTATATCTTTCCGTCGGTTTGAACCTGATTCATTTTAATCCCAAAACGTATTATAAGGGACAATGGGTTGATTTACAACCTTTGGGCACTGAGGGTCAAACATTGCCGGGATCAGTAAAAAATAAATATAGTCTAAATTCCCTTTCAAGACCCATTGGAATAACAATTGAGTTCGATATTACACACAGGACTGCGTTCGGTCTCGAAATCGCACCACGGAAAACCTATACCGATTATCTGGACGATGTGAGCGGTGCTTACCCCTTTTACGACGACATGATGTCTGCCGGCAATACGCTCGGAGCTAACTTATCAAACCGAAGGGGAGAGTTTTTTGGTACTGACAATGAAAGACTTAGTACAGGTGCAACACGAGGAAACCCCAATAATAATGATTGGTACACCCACGTCGGTTGCTATTTTAAGTTTAAATTCGGTAAGACAAGAACTTCCACATTTGAAGAGCAACCTGACAAAAACCAATATCCGATCCAAAAAGATAGTCCATGAAGAGTGTAATTATTACATTTTGGATGGTACTTTCAACCTCCTTACTTAATGCACAGACCATTGAAATTGGCGGCAGTTTTGGAGGTGCCACTTATCAGGGAGACATCAGTCATTTAAGCAGTAAACTAAGCATCGAAGGGGCCA
Organism: Saprospiraceae bacterium; assembly: GCA_014379665.1. Taxonomy (GTDB): domain Bacteria; phylum Bacteroidota; class Bacteroidia; order Chitinophagales; family Saprospiraceae; genus OLB9. The sequence continues at coordinate 2,711 of JACMLK010000376.1, forward strand.
GATTTTTAAAAGGATTACATGTAGGCTACCTTTTTTCTGAATATGCTTCTCTGAAATTTAAATGGAGCAATGCATCGCTTCGTGCAGATGACAAAGGATCTGCCGATTTCTGGAGAGTAGAGCGAAATCTGCATTTCAGAACTGATATCAGAGAGTTGGCTTTGGTCTGTGAATTTGAGTTGTTGGACGTCTTCAAAAGTCTGAGAAAATACAGGATTAAACCGTTTGTAAACTTTGGAGTAGCCTTGTTTACATTTAATCCACAGGCGTCATTTAAAGGTCAATGGTATGATCTGCAGCCATTAGGTACAGAAGGTCAGGGTCTTCCGGGTTATGGAAAGCCATATTCATTAAATCAGATAAGCCTTCCTTTTGGATTTGGTTTTAAATACTTCTTCAATGAAGAATTATATATTGCGTTTGAGATAAGTCCCCGTATTACTTTTACTGATTATCTCGATGACGTATCTTCAAAATATCCGGATTTTGAACTCCTGCGTCAGCATCATGGAGATGTGGCTGTACAACTTTCTTATCAGGCAGATAAGAGGCCCGGTGGCAAACCTTTGACGCCTGACGAGCTCAAATTAAGAGGTAATCCAAATGATAATGACTGGTATATTTTTAACAGCCTGATAATAGGATATAAGTTTAATGTCGGTAAATATTTGAAAGGACGAAAATCATTTCGTCAGGGAAGAAAGTGTCATTTTTAAGAGAAAAATTTAATCTTTTGTTACAAATCAATAGCTTACGTTATATTTCAAATGGAGACATACTCATCCAACAATTTTGCATAAACCTCATTTTGTGACAACAAATCTCTGTTCCCGATGAGGATGATGTGTTCTCTTGCTCTGGTGAGTGCTACATTTAGTTTGCGGTCTATTCCTTCCGCTGATGGGGATATAAGGGTTGCCAATTGACTATACCTGTTCACACAAAAAGATAAAATAATAATATCTCTTGCTCCGCCCTGATATCGCTCCACCGTGTCCACTGTGATATTATTTGTTATATCTTGGGGCAATCTGTCCATACACTGTCTGATGAGGGCTATCTGTGCCCTGTACGGCGTAATGATACCAATTGAATCTGAACGGATCATTTTATCGTTCAACTTATAGAGCGCAATGAGCTTTTCAATGATTTCGACAGAAGCGTTTGCTTCAAATATATTGGTTTTCCAATTGATGTCTTCATCTTCCGGTGTATTGATATAGATTGTTCTATGATAGGCCAGATGCTCTGTTTCCAAGGTACTTTTTTCAAAAAAACCGGTTGCTGTCAGTCTTTTATGTCCGGGCAGTAACTCCAGTTTGCCTTCATAAAAGTATTGGTTCGGAAACGACATGAGATCCCGGTGCATTCTTCCCTGTTGTCCCAGAATACCGATCGCATTGAGCCAGTTGTTTTTTGAAATCTGCATAAACAGACGTTCGAACAGTGAGGTCCTGGTATCCGTAAATCCGGTTTCAAGCAGTATTTCATTCTTTATTTTACTGTCATATCCGGGTTGAGTGACTACGGCAGGCAACTGTTTGTGATCCCCGATGAGCATGAATCTCCTGAATCTTGATAGTAAGCCCAATAACATTGGCTCAAGGATTTGTGATGCCTCATCTATGATGACAGTATCAAAATTTTTGAGATGGAACAAATCCACGCGATTGATAATACTGGATACTGTAGAAATATATATCCTTCTTTCTGCAAGTAGTTGAATAATTTCCTGTCTTGAAGTGACTTCTTTAATAACCTGATCCAACAGGTGTTCACTGTAATTTTCACCCGTACCAATACGGCTGCCTAGCCGGAGAAACTTGTGTCTGAAATCAGGATGGATAGATAGTACAGCATCACATATTTCATCCACTGCCCGGTTGGTATATGCAAGCAGAAGGATGGTTTCTTTGGTATGATCATGCAGATAGAGGACGAGATTTTTTAACATAATACTGGTTTTCCCCGTACCAGGTGGTCCCCATAAGAGAAAATAATCTTTAGTTGCCAACATAAGATTCAGCAATACTGCCTGATGTGCAGTGACCTCAGATCCAAATGATATTTTATCAGGCATTTCCTTAAATTGCGGGATGCGCTGACCGAGGATTAGTTGACGAAATTCAAGTGGGGCAGAAGCCCAGGTAAACATACTTTTAAACATGGTATTAAAGCTGCTGTCCAGCGAATCCTGCTCAATATTCCAACGTTTTTCTGTTTTAAAGAGACTTTGATTGTACTGTTTATTTCTGAGTCTGATGACCACGGCATCGGATGTGAGGTTTGTAATGGAGCATTTAAATATCTGATTGCTCAATACAGGTCTTTGCATGCCCTGATCAGTTGGGTATAGTACACCAATGTCACCTGTTCTGAAATTGACCAGGTTGTTGTCATCCGGATTTCTTGACAAGACGAGGTAGGCGTCTTCCTGATCTGAATGGTTATCAGTGATGGTAAGCCCGCTCAGTAAAGCAAATCTTTCTTTTTTCTCTGATTCATTTTCCAGCCACATCGCTGCATGACCGTTGGACTTATTGATTCCGTGTTCACCCGTTTTTGCAAGCGATTGTTCTCTTGCTGTAAAAGCAATATAATGATTGAGATAAGTCTTTTCAAGAGGCTGGAGGGTGGAGTATATATTGTGAAAATTTTCAATGTCCTTTAAATTGAATCCTTTTAACTTTGGAA
>JACMLK010000377.1 GCA_014379665.1 Saprospiraceae bacterium
TGTTCATTGTTCGAGTGTTCATTGTTCATTGTTCTTTGTTCATTGTTCGAGTGTTCATCGTTCGAGTGTTCATCGTTCGAGTGTTCATTGTTCATTGTTCGATTGTTCATCGTTAGAGTGTTCATCGTTCGAGTGTTCATTGTTCATTGTTCGAGTGTTCAACGTTCGAGTGTTCATCGTTCGAGTGTTCATCGTTCGAGTGTTCATTGTTCATTGTTCATTGTTCGAGTGTTCGATTGTTCGAGTGTTCGATTGTTCTCAGTTCATAATTCGTAATTTAATAAATTTACTGTGCTTCTTCGACCAGATTTACCAGCGTAAGACACAGAAAGATACTTCTCTCATCTTTGCTCATAGGTTGAACAAACTGAAAAGCCCTCTGCATGGTTTTTGTATTGAACCTTGGATTGGCAATATATCCCACCTCTTTACCCTTTATCCAAACCGGATGTGAAAGACGCTGATCCCCACCGTCAATAGTGGCCAGTAATTTGTTCCTGACATCATATAATTTGCCCTCCGGACTGAGCATGCCTGCTTCCGCATTATTCACAAATACATGCGTCTTATTACCTTTGTTAAAGTAAATAAATTCATCTGATGTAGTTGTGATCAGGATCAGCTTCTGGCCGTTTGAATAAGTTCTTATAGCGTATGCCAACAGATGCTCAAAATATATGGTGTCAAAAACACCTTTGGAAATTTTAGTTATTCCCTTTTTACGGGAAGAAAAACTTTGTCGTAGAGACAATAATTCCATTTCGTCTTCATTAAAAGGTATCAGCTTGTCTTTCAAAACCTTAATATCAGTTCGTAAGGTGTTGATGTCCCTGCTCATCTGACTTTTTGATAAGGACGTTTTAAAAACAAATTGAAAAAAGTCAGTAACCCGCATAAAATTAATAAGCTGCTATTTTCTGATCAAAATGAATTTTAAACCTCATCAGATATAGTTTAACTTAAAAAAGAACGCAGGGCGTTTTTACTCAGTGATTTTCTCATTCGTCTGATAGCTCTTTCTTTTATCTGACGGACCCGCTCTCTGGTAAGGCCATACAAATCGCCTATTTCTTCAAGCGTGAGTGGTTTATTGCCATCCAGACCATAATAAGCGGATACTACCTGTATCTCACGGGGAGATAATATTTCAAGACCTTCGATGACTTCCTTTCTTACCGACTCTTCCATGAGTTTTAAATCCGGACTGTCTTCATCACCTAAGGTCAGCATGTCTACCATACTCAGTGAACCTTCATCATCAGTAAGTGGAGCATCCACTGAGATATGTCTGTTACCACCACGTATCATGTTGGCCACGTCTTTGGGATTTACCCCCAGAATCTCAGCCAGCTCTTCATTTGATGGCTCTCTTTCGTTTTTTTGTACGAAGGTAACATATGCTTCATTTACCTTATTATATGCAGTCATTTTGTTAAGCGGCAATCTGACCATTCGTGAATATTCCACTATCGCCTGAAGTATGGATTGTCTGATCCACCAGACTGCATAAGAAATAAACTTAAATCCCTTGGTTTCATCAAATCTTTTTGCCGCCTTCATGAGTCCGACATTTCCTTCATTGATCAGATCAGATAATGACAGACCTTGATTCTGATATTGTTTGGCCACGGAAACCACAAACCTCAGATTGGCTTTGGTTAAATTTTCGAGTGCCTGCTCATCTCCACCTTTAATACGTTTTGCGAGATCTGATTCTTCTTCAATAGTTAATAAGTCAATACGACCGATATCGACCAAATACTTATCCAGAGCTAAACTTTCCCTGGAAGTAATATTGTTAGTAATTTTTAATTGCCGCATATCGTTTTGATCTTAAATGAAAATGCATGGTATCAAATACATTAACGATTTAGACCAACAACACATAACAATTATGTGATGATTGACTTCTTATTAACATATTCCATGCCCTTGATATATTACAAAATAATACATCAAAAAGTTCAAAGATTATAAAATATTTAATATTTATATAACATCCAAAACGGAAGTAATCCTGATTAAAAAGGTGTGGTTAATATTGTGGTGAGCCTTTTAAATAAAAAAGCATCCCGAAGCAGGTTAAAGCTATCTGTTTGCTTGTAACGGGTGATAGGTGCGTATGGGGCAAGTCAAAGCGCTTAGGTTAGCCATCGGGATGCGTAGTCGGTCGATCAGTTTGATATTTTTGGCTCCCTTAATGAAGCCCTGAAGTTTTCATAGCTCTATTTTGAAGTAATAAAATCTTTATTTACACTTCAAGGAACAAAAATGCAAATAAAATTTCAGATTTACAATCTTTTGTCGCAAATATTACATTTTATCCTAAATTTTCCAGTTTCACCATTTCATCGCCCAGTCAAATCCATAATTGTCTTTGTCAAAATTCTGCCAGTTCACCTCCCGGATTGTGCACGATAATGTCTGACACGATGATGAGTATCCCTTTATTTCTCAATTCATTGAGTCCAGAAGCAAGTACAAAATGATAAGAAGCTAGCTTGGTATAGTCAATACTCAACAGTATGACAAGAATTTCAGCGTTCAGGTACAAATTTATAATCACACTCCAGGCATCATGATCGAAGCCCCACTTTTCATCTAATTCAGAACCAGCTTTAAAAGTTGACCTATAGAATTTTATTTTTTGCATTTTCGAATTGAATTCAGGATTAGTAAAAAAAAATAATAAATTATAATGCAAACGCAATGCAGTCTCAAGAATATAAATGGTATATTTGCGCGCGAGCCCCTTAAACACTTATTAGTATGAAGTCATTATTTTCAAAACAAAATATTTATGAAAAATTATTTTAGACGTTTCATTAATCTTTCGATATTACTTGTCTTTATGATGATTTCGTGGGGTTGTCCAGATGGTATTGAAAAAAGTGGTACTTACCCTTCTCCGGAAAATTGGCCACAAAATTGTAGCTTTTTTACACCTTTTACTGTTCAATATGATGCTTTTTTTAATGTTAAAGAAAAAACACCTGTTGGACTCAGAGGAGTTCCAAATGCGAAAGTGACATGCAAATTGATCAGTGTAGTGAGGCTTCCTCATCCATTTATACCGGATTCATGTTATCAAAAAACTTCTGTTACAACCACTTTCACATTGTTTACTATTGATGAAGGTGTGTTTTTAGGCACACAGAATAAAATTTTTAATTTTACTTTCGGTTCTACAGGCGATTATTTTATTCTTGAAGTTGTTGTTGAAAAAGCAGGTTATTACCGTCAACTTAAAAGCAAAGACTTCAGATATTTTTATGATCAGTTTGACATGAAATGGATTCCACATAATACTGATCTGGGTCCTCAATATTATGAACGAAATTTAAAAATTGATTTGGAACTTTTAGCAGAAAACACTAACCCATGAAAACGAAAATAATTTCTATCATTGTGTCTTTGATATGTTCACAATTTGTATTTGGTCAGAGTTTTTCCTATAAATCTACAAATCCTTTTGGACTGGAATACGTTGCTACGGATTCGTCGTTTTCTACCATGAAACTGTTATTTTATGATGTTGATGCTGATGACGATCTGGATGCAATCATAACAGGAGTCGAAACCATGGATTTTTCCAAAGTATTTTATTACAGCCAAATAAAATATTTTATGAACTTCCAGGAAAATATAGGTACAAAACTACAACCCGTTTTTGCGCCACGAAAACCTTTTATGAATCCATTTCCATATCCGGACGGCTACTTTACACCTGCAATCGGCGACCTGAATCATGATAATTTACCGGATTTTATAGTATGCTGTGGCGTTGATTCTTCATTCAATCTCAAACCGCAATACTATGAGCGTCAATCAATCATGAATGCAGACCCATTTAAAATAATAGACTCAGACAGCCTTAATTTGAATAATTTTACCAGAGGTAGTGTTTTTTTACCAGAGCTGGCCGATATGGATAAGGATGGTGACCTTGACTTGTTGATGAGTGGATTCGAAACCGAAGAATCAGAAATCATAGGAAAAGACAGGATAAGGACATACGCCTATTTTTATGCAAAAAACATTGGCACAATAGCCAAACCAGTATTTGCAGGATGGTATCACAATCCATATGGATTGATTCCAGGCAATTCTCCTCAAATGTCCATTGTAGGGGATATTGATAATGATAGTGATAATGATGTATTATCATTAATTCAAAAAAATAATACGACTTATTTCTCCTTTATTGAAAACATACCTCAGCCTGATGGAAGGCCTCAGTTTCTTGCCGGAATAAATTCACCATTTACACTTCCAGGAGCAGGCATGGGAGAAGAACTTTTCGGTCATTCACTAGTAGATATCGACGCAGATGGCGACCTTGATTTGTTTGTAGAACAAAAATTAATAAATGCAGGTACCGGTATCGGATATTATGAAAACAATCTTTGTTCATCCAGTTCAATATCTATAAGTCAGCAAATATGTCAGGGTGATTCTGTTGTCATTGGGTCAAATATATTTAAAACAACGGGCAATCATTATGTTACCATCGAAAAACCAAACAGATGTGATAGTATCATCCATTTGAGTCTGGCAGTTTTGCCGCTTGACCAAATCAACCTACAGGAAAATATTTGTGAAGGAGAAGTATATACAATTGGTAATCAGACCTTTAATCAATCCGGTCATTATCCAGTAACATTAAGTAATATTAATGGCTGTGACAGCATCATAAATCTAAATCTGACAGTTTTCTCTAATGATCACACGACCCTCACTGAATCACTTTGTGAAGGTGCATCATTAACTGTAGGTAATCAGACCTTCCAGCAATCCGGGCAATATGAAGTAACATTAACCGGAATTCATGGCTGTGATAGCATCATCAATCTAAATCTGACTATTTACCCAAAGTCAATCACTAATTTGACTTCATCGATCTGTCAGGGGGCTGTGTTTAATATTGGAAATCAATCATTTAACCAGACCGGACAGTACGAAATTTTCCTGATAAATAGCAATGGATGTGACAGCATTGTAAATCTGAATCTTATTGTACATCCTATTTTTACAACCAATCTAATAGAATCACTTTGTAGTGGTTCAACTTTTACTATTGGTAATCAGTCATTTACACAGTCAGGACAATATGAAGTAACACTTAATACCATCAACGGATGTGACAGTATTGTGAATGCAACCCTGACATTTATAGTACTGAATGATACCGTGACACAAACCCAAAATAACCTTACTTCAAATCAGAATAATGCAAACTATCAATGGTTTGATTGTATAGACAACACAGACATAGTCGGGGCAATAAGTCAAACTTTCATGCCGACAAAAAATGGTAAATATGGGGTCAGGATTACGGATATCAGTAATTGCCAGGTCACTTCTGATTGTTATGATTTTGTTTTGTCAGGTATTGAAGTGCTGTTGTTATCAAACCGTATTATCTTATTCCCAAATCCTGCAGCTGACAATTTCACCATAATGAACAATACAGGTTATGCTTTGACAGGAATCAAAATTATAAGCAGTACCGGTATTACAGAGAGAATATTACCAAACAATCAATCAGAAAGAATTAGTACAGCAGAGCTATCCGGAGGGAATTATATCATTGAAATGATATGCAACGGATGTAAAATATATAAAAAATTGGCAGTGAGCAAAGATTAAGATAATAGTCAAAAAGAATGAATGATATGTGAAAATATGCCTTCCATTATCATCTTGTAATGAATGAATGCCTTGTAAAATGCCAAACATTAAAGAATGAAAGCGTCACCCCTCTTTTTCAAAAGAGGCATCTTTCCTACCTGCCATACAGAGTCAGGCAGGGGTGAATAAAAATAGTGATCACCCAAAATAATAATTCGTTATATATTTGTAAGTAACAAATATATGTTATACATTAGCAACTTCTTAAGTCTTTCTTTTGTATAATATTTATTATTCAAAAGAAAAAATCAAAACAAAATCTTCTTCACTCATTTGGGTAGCTCACTTATGAGTTTAATGTCAACAATTTTTTTTGGAAATCATATTTTCATCATTGTTTGTATTAAATTAACCAAAATAAAATGAGTACCAACGAATCCTTATTCAACTTAGACTACCAAAGACTTATTGGAGTTCTTTTTAAGTACGCCTTATTCGGGGGCGCGGGAATTTTTATATTAAGTTTCGGTTTTCTCTATCTGTCGTTCAATGTGTATCCGGTTTTTTATGAAACCTATCTTGACGGTATGTTCAATGCGGGAGGCGGCAGAGATGCGTATTTTTATCTCCACCCATTTATTTTAGCGGGTGGCTTAGCCGTGTTATGGTATAGGTTCAGAAGATATCTGACCGGTAATATCTTCCTTCAGGGAATTGAGTTCGGATTGATGTATGGGATAATAGCCTTAATCCCCATCTTATGGATTACTTTTAGTGCTATCAATATTACGACTTTAACCGTTTTTTCCTGGCTGGTTTATGGCACGGTGCAGGCTGGAATTGCAGGTGTCATCTTTGCCTGGCTGAATAATAAAAAATAATTTTATTCCGGTTAAGTGTGTATCGTATAACATCTGAAGTACGGGTTGCTAATTCATTTCAATACACTACTTCTTAGTGCTTCAATTTCTGCCACAGTTTTTGGAAGCGATCTACCCAGTAGCTGACTGCCTGTCTCTGTGATCACAAAATCTTCTTCTATACGGATACCGCTGAAATCTTTGTAAGTCTCAAGCTTGTCATAGTTGATGTATTCTTTGTATTTTCCCTCTGCCCGCCACTTATCAATGAGTGTTGGAATAAAATATATCCCGGGCTCTACGGTCAGAACGAATCCCGGCTCTAATTCACGGCCCAGCCTCAGGGACTTCATGCCAAACTGTGTACTTTTGGTTAAAGTATCGGTATATCCTACGTATTGCTCTCCAAGGTCCTCCATATCATGTACATCGAGTCCCATCATGTGACCCAGTCCGCACTGAAAAAACATAGCATGAGCACCCGCATGCACCGCTTCTGCAGGATCTCCTTTGGTTAGGCCCAATGCTTTAAGTCCCGAAAAAATATTTTCTGCCGCTTTGAGATAAACTTCCTTATAAGTGATACCCGGACGAAGCATTTTTACTGCGGATTCATGCGTGTGGAGAACGATTTCATATACTTCTTTCTGCCTTTGTGTAAATGATTTACCCACCGGAAAAGTACAGGTCATATCTCCTGCATAATGTTTAACTGTCTCTGCACCAGCGTCACACAGAATCATCTGACCTTCCTGTATGGTATTGCCGTGATAATGATTGTGAAGGGTCTCTCCGTTTACTGTGAGGATGGTGGCAAATGACAAGTCTCCCCCGCCCTTTAAGGCTTCCTGATGTACCCGTGCCGCAACTTCATATTCCTTCATGCCTGGCAAAGAATATTGCATGGCTGCCAGATGCATATTGGCAGAAATATGGACGGCTTTATGTATTTCTTCTATTTCACCCTTTTCTTTCACCGATCGCTGGCTGATAATGGTTTTTATCAAAATCAAAGAAGCCTTGTCATTAACAACGCCAACAGGCATGTCGAACCAATCACCCAACCTGATCATATTATCATGGCGATATGGAGGTAAAAAGTGTATCTGTCTGCCGGATGATCTGGCTTTGGATAAAATAGTCCCCAATTGTGTATAGTCTTTAGTTTGATCAATACCGATTGATTTTGCCATGTCAGAAACGGAAGGCAAAGGTCCGGTCCATACGATATCATCAATCGTAAGCTCGGTACCAAAAATAATTTCTTCACCACTTTCCGTATCAATAATAGCAGCCAGTCCTGCCACATCCAGTCCGAAATAATATAAAAATGTACTGTCTTGTCTGAATCTGTAGGTATTATCTCTGTAATTCATCGGAGACTCATGATTTCCCAAAAGTAGTATAATACCTGTATTTACCTTTTCCTTTAATTTTTGTCTTCTATTGATATAAGTCAGGGTGTCAAATGTGTTGAAATGCATCTTAAATAATAATTTTGGACTAAGTTATCGTTTTATACCAACATGATGGATGACTTAATGAATTATTTTAAAATAAAAAAAACCGATTGACTTTGAAAGTCAATCGGTCATTATAATAAAATACGAAACGATTTCAATTAAAATCAAATCTCAATCCAAGGGATATATTTTTTTGTTCTGTCGGATTATCTGTAAATAATGGGTTGAGATCAAATTTTGTATATATACTGATATCTTTATACCCAACGTATGCGCTGGCACCATATATCAGGTCACCAGTATTGTAATCTCCTCTGGTGGTTTGGTCAGTAACCAGGCCGTCAGATTTATATTCCAAAACCTGTTTGGTACGAAGATTTATTCCTGCATATCCGCCAATGCCCATTCTGAAACTTCTTTGTGACCGGATAATCACCTGATCGTCTTTTATTTTCTTTTTGGAAAAATCAAATTCAAGATGTACGGGCACTACCATATTGATCCTTCTGAAATATGGCTCATCTCTCAGTTCCTCCGGATGTTCGGCCAGAACGGTCTGATTTCCGTTTTTGATATAATAAAAATTATTTTCCGGTCTGAGATTATTGTAAGTAAACGATAATCCATACTTCAACTGCAGCAATGCACTGTTGGCAGCCAGTCTTGTTTTCCAGGTTAATCCCCATTCGTAAAATCTGGAGTTACTCAGTTTGATACCGTTATCTTCTATGGTGGACAAATCCCCATCTGATATGATATTATTCAGTCCAATGGAAAATACAAATTGTGTAGTAGTCCGGTGTTCACTTTTTCTTTTTTTATGTTTTTTGAAATCCCATTTGAATTTAACATCATCAAGATTAATGATTTTATCGTCATCATCTTCATGTTCATTTTCAATATCGTGATCCATTTCCCAGGTTTCATCTTCTACAGATCCCCTGTGCTCTCTGTGTGCTTCGGCTTCTTCAACTGCTTCAGGTGATTCGTGTTCTTCGTGTTCTTCGTGTGCTTCTGCAGCTTCAGCTTCTGCTTCCATTTCAACTGCATGCATTTCCGCTGCCATAGCTGACTCTAAAGCTGAGGCATCTGCATGTTCTTGTACCAACGCCTGTAACCTTTCTTCGAGGGGCTCTATTCTGAGTTCTATTCTTTCCGCAAATATTTCTGAAACTTTTATTTTCTGCATATTTGCTTCTTCAGTGGTAATCTCCTTTTTCTCCAGTTTAAGATTTATGGACTCTACTTTTTGCCGCAATTTTTCTTTTTCCTCGGCGGTGATCATACCTATTTCTTTGCTTATGGCTTTTACCTCTGCCTCAAAAGACGATTGTGCGTAGGAGGTAACCGTAAAGCAGATCATTAGTAAAGTGTACAATACGTTTTTCATGATGATTGATTTTAAATTTTATTAAAGATTATGTTTATGAATATTAGAAAGTTTGAAAGTTTGAAAGTTAGAAAGTTAAAAAGTTAGCGAGTTAGCGGGTTAGCGGGTTAGCGGGTTGGCGAGTTGGCGAGTTGGCGAGTTAACAGTTTAGCAAATTAGCAAATTAGCGAGTTAGCGCGTTAGCGCGTTAGCATATTAGCAAATTATCAAATCAACAACTCCTACAAATCCTACAAATCTAACAAATCCGCAATTCAGCAACCTATTTCACCTGATTCCTTTCGGTGACCGCAGTGATGATTGGCCCGGATGTCTCCTGCACTGACTTCCATACTTTTGCCATAAATGTTTGAGCTTCCCGTTCTTCAGCTTCTTTTAGAAGACTTTTTGGATCCAGACCATATTTACTTCTGATTTCTTTTTTAAGTTCCGCTTTTTTTATTGAAACAATCTCAGATTCTACTGCTACAAGCAAATGCTTAGGCTTGATATAAGGTTTCTTTACTTTTATATTTTTGGTATTTCCGGTATTTAAATTACTTTCTGTGGCTTCCTCCTCCTTCTTTAAATCGGGAGCATCAAGGTCATATGTCACCGTATTATTATGAAAACTTTTATTGTCATTCATTAATGGTACACTATTTGTTTTGCGCTTTGTGATCAACGGGCTATAGATTGTGTTGTTTTTGACCTCCGAAACGGTGAGAACATTGTTGGTTAAAGGAACGTTTGTTTTTTCAGTATTGTCGGATTTAGTGGTACCCATCTTGTCAAAAGGGTATATCAAATCACGATTATCAGTTTTATCCTGAACTATGACATCCTGTTGAGAAGTCTCAGTCCAAAAAGCATCATAATCCAGTAAAAAATAACCTGCCATAAAAAGCATGGTCACACATGCTGCAGCTATGGCATAGGAAGTCAGACTCATTCGATCTGATTTGCCTGTAGCAGACAATCCGGCATTCAGTTTGTCCCAGGCTTCTGACGATGGCTGAATATGCCTTTGTTCGAAATGTTGTCTGATTTTATGATCTGAGGGATGATTATCCATGATTGATTATTTTATCTTGTTGAAGCATTTGTTGAAGCAATTTTCTGGCATAAGCCAATTGCGATTTTGAAGTTCCTTCGGTGATGTCCAGCATGTCAGCAATTTCCATGTGTTTATAACCTTCCACTACAAAAAGATTAAACACCATTTTACAGCCATAAGGCAATGTATCTATCATGGTCTGAATATCGCGTGTTTGTAAGTCGATATCAGCATTGCAGACTTCCGACACGATGTCATTGTCTTCAGCAAACCACATGATTTTGTTACCTCTTATATGAGAAATACACTCATTGACCGCTATCCGACTCATCCAGCCTTCAAAATTGCCTCTGTGTTCAAATCGGGAAAGGTTGGTAAATATTTTCATAAAAGCAGTGACCATCACATCTTCAGCCGTGTGCATGTCGCTGATGTACTGTCTGCAAATGCTCAGCAGTTTTGGCGAATACTTCTGGTACATCACTTTTTGTGCTCTGCGGTCATTTCTGATCGCCTGATGCAGTAGTTGGTTCAGATCATAATGTAAATCGATCACCTTCAAAATCGTCGTTTATTTTGTTTTCAAAAGTAATGACGACAGGTGAAGCAAAAAAGTTGTAAGGGAAAGAATATTTTATTAAAATTAATAAGTTTTCTTCACACGGAAGATGTGGGGTTATGTGTCGGGGAGATCATGATTTTAGCTGGTAGCTCGTAGCTCGTAGCTCGTAGCTATTAGGAACCCATCTTCATTATTACGTTGCTGGCGTGCAGATCCAATAAATCCACAACTCAACTACTTAGCTTTTTGCTACTAGCTTTGAACTACTAACTACCAGCTGTTAACTACCAGCTATTAACTACCGGCTATATACAAATCCTATATCCCGTTATCTCGCAGGCACGTAATCCCGCTATCCCGCAGACCCGATATCCCGATATCCCGACTTTCAAACGACCCTATATCACACTCAAATTAAGAGTGAGCGCAGTAATGTCTGCCGCATCGGTGTTGTTTTCTACCCAGATTTCAATGTAATCATTCGGGGCTAGGAATATCATCGACGCAACTCCAATGAATGTCTGGTCAGTATCGTTTATTAATTTTACTTTTTGTTTGGACTCCGGGAGAATAGTTCCATTTTTAGCTATAGAAAAAGTAAAGAATTTATTACTGCCACCTCCGCTAAATGTAGCGGTTAAATTGCAGATTACCATACACCTTTTTATTTTTAAGCCGGTATATGTCAACCTGTTGCTCGCAGGTGAGGCAAACCTGAACAGATTTACAGAGGTCGTGGTGCCACTAATCTTAAGCGGCACATTTACTGTGGCAATCGCGGTTAGCCCGGGAGTAGTAATATACAGGTTTCCAGTCGCCACATCGTCTTTTTCTGTATTTAAACCAAGAGCTTCCACTTCCCAGAATTTTGAAAAGGTTCCGGCGACTAAGGTTCCGGTTCCTACAAACTTTGTTGATTTAATGGAGCCGGATGAAATTGAAGTTTGCCCTGTTATATTTAATCCTGTACTTCCCGTTGGTACATTCCGGCTACCACCAAGGATCTGAATTGTACTAAAAGTACCAATATACGTTTCAAAAGTATTGGTGTTTGAAACATCCCAAACAACACCGTTCATATAGACATAAGCATTATTTTGGAATGTAATACCTGAAGTATTTGCATAAAACCCAATATCAGCAAAATATACATATCCTGTCATTCCCTGTACTGTTCCTACACTACTTGAACTCAAAATATAACAGTCCTCTACTAATAAACTGGTATTAGCTATCCCACCACCGTTTATATTAAAGACTTTACCCGCGGTGGCTATCAAACTGACATTTCTTAATTTGCCTCCATGAGCACCGGTGAATAATTCTCCCGAACCTGTATAGATCAATTTATCATTAGTTGTATCTTCACCAATAATAGTGCAATCATTTAAATCAATTTTATTTGAAAGTAAGATGGTTCCGTTTATTTCATATAGTGTACCGGCGACCAATGTGATCACGCCACCCACTGCGGCAGGGAAGTCAGCCGCTGATTTGACAAGGACATAATTATTACGTGTAACACTTGCCGGATTTAATGGAACCCATTTTGTGCTGTTCCAGTAATAATAACCATCAGATATTTCTCCTCCGAGACTATATACCAGCATCCCGGCGGTGACAGGTGCAGTCAAAGGAGCTGCTGCATTTACACTAGTCAAAGCTACTCTTGACGGGAGAAATCCTTTGTTCGGGCTTTGCAACTCCAATATGGAATTTATATCAGGACTATAGACTGCCGTAGTATCATCTGTAAATTTTACCTGCCCGTTCATCACCGTAATCGCTACAACTAATAAGCACCAGCTGAGCATGATTTTTTTCATCATTTCTTTGTATATCATATGAATTAAAATAGAGTGCAAAGTTCCTCAGACTAAAGTGTTAAATTGTTATACTATTATTGAAATAAGTTGCATTATTCTTTAGTTTAATACACTTTTTCATTACAAATTGTTAAAATGGATTTGCTTTAGTGGTAACTTTGAAAGCCGGGAAGAAGAAATCACGTGACGAAACCCGACAGTTCATCTTTCATTTGTGTCATATTTAGGTCTGCATCATATTCTGCACTGAAAACAAAATGTCTTTCTGCTGCCACATACTTATAAATATACCTGTCAGTAGAAGGTGTATCTAATGTCCGGAGTTCACTTTCTGAAATCCAGTACAATTCCCCTTCATCGCAGATCGGCGCCGGGATAAAATCTATCTCTGCCGTGTAAATAAAACTCACCCAATTATAATTTACAGGCGATGTATCGCTGAGTATACCACAAAACTTTGCTGAGGTAAGCCTGATACCTGTTTCTTCATAAGTCTCACGTATGACCGCTTCATAGGGAGTTTCGAAAGGATCTATTTTACCACCTACCGGAACAAATTTGCCCTTGTTGGGTTCTTTAGCCCGTTTGAGTAACAGGAACTTATCACCACTTCTGATGATGCAGAATACGGCTACCCTTTTTATTCCCGGAGTCATGCTTTAGATTTAAAACAAAAGTAATACAATATGATTAATATTAAATAATACCATACTTTTGTTAGTATTATTTATCGCACTAAAAATAGTACTGTTATCATGATCACTGCAAACGAACTAAAAACCAAAGGTATCAAAGCCATAGAAGAACAATTAGCGCAAACACCGGAAGCGGCCATCACCGTCCACGGTAAAGTAAAATACGTGGCTATGAGTGTGGAGCAGTTTGACAAAATGCGTATGGCGGAGCTGGAAGTAGCCTACCTGCTTTGCAAAAAAGATATTGAAGAAGGGAATTATACCACATCATTAGATGATCACTTTGCAGATCTGGATAAGTTAGTACCAAATAGCTGAAGTAGTATTGACTGAATCTTTTAAAAAGAAAGCTAAAAGTTTCCTAAAATCACATCCCACATTAATCGGTAAATATAAAAAGACACTGCTACTTCTTCAATCCAATCCTTCGCATCCTTCCCTGAGACTTCATAAAATTAAAGGTAATTTATCAGACCTCCATTCCGTTTCGCTCAACATGAAATACAGGATTTTACTTGATTTTATTGTCCAAGAAGATCAGGTGATCCTGATAGATATCGGAGACCATGATGGACTGTTTTGATGATGAATTAGCTATTAGCCATTAGCTACTAACTACCAGCTCCTGGCTACCAGCTACCAACTACGAGCTTATTCTTTCAATCTCACACACCTTCAAAAATATCATCCATACTAATGGAAAGTCCGGGCAATGTTTTCACAGGTATGATATCATCTTCTGAGAAAGCATTGAGTCGTTGATATTTCCCATTCTCCAGGATATATACTTCCACAAAACGCATTTCCCCAAATACAATCCAGTATTCGCCAACACCGGCTTCTTCATAGATGCTGTATTTATATTGAGTATCACGTTTTACATCTTTGCCCGCCACGCTTTCAATTACAAAATCCGGAGTGCCAAATACAGCGTTCTCTTCAATTATTTTTGGATCGCAAATCACGCAGATGTCTGGTTGGACGACGGTAGTGGACTTTGTTCGTTTTTTATTTTCAATTGGTAGGACCACATCTGTAGGTGCATGGTAAACCCGACAAATTTTGCCTTTTAAAAAGGTATGTATTATACTATGTAAATTGCCATTTATTCCCTGATGTTTAATCTTAGGCGCAGGGCTCATCCTGAATATCTTTCCGCGAATGATCTCTACCATCTCCTCAATTTCGAGTTTTAGATAGTCACCATAAGTATATACTTTATTATAATCTATGACTGGTTCGTCAACTTCATCGATCTTTGATTCTTCTACTGTTTTGTAATCTTTCATGGCTAATATGGTTGATAATTATGCAAATATAGGGGATAGTTTTTATTTGATTGTCAATGAAGATAAGGTGATCCTGATAGATATCAGAGATAGCTACTTACTACCAACTACCAGCTAATTCGCATCTCATACACCTTCAAAAATATCATCCATACTAATGGAAAGTCCGGGCAATGTCTTCACTGGTATGATGTCATCTTCTGAGAAGGCATTGAGTCGCTGATATTTTCCATTCTCCAGAATATATACTTCCACAAAACGCATTTCTCCAAATACAATCCAGTATTCACCTACACCCGCTTCTTCATAGACGCTATATTTGTATTGAGTATCTCTTTTTACATCTTTGCCTGCCACGATTTCTATCACAAAATCAGGAACACCAAATACAGCCGTATCTTCGATGATTTTAGGATCACAAATCACGCAAATATCAGGTTGGATGACAGTTGTCGATTTATTTCTTTTTTTATTTGCGACAGGTAGAACTACGTCTACAGGGGCATTGAAAACCTTGCATGTTTTACCTTTTAGAACATTGAAAATTATATTACTGATGTTCATGCTTATTGATTGGTGCTTTACCCTAGGAGCAGGACTCATCCTGAATATCTTACCTCGGATGATCTCTACCATTTCATCAATTTCGAGTTTTAGATAGTCACCATAAGTATATACTTTGTTATAATCGATGACTGGTTCGGCAATTTCATCGATCTTTGATTCTTCTATTGTTTTGTAATCTTTCATGGCTAATATGGTTTATATTTATGCAAATATAGGAGATAGTTTTTATTTTATTATCAAAGAAAATCAAGTCATCCTTATAGATATCAGAGATAGCTACTTACTACCAACTACCAGCTAATTCGCATCTCAAACACCTTCAAATATATCATTCATATTTATCGAAAGTCCGGGCAATGTTTTCACAGGTATGATGTCATCTTCTGAGAAAGCATTGAGTCGTTGATATTTTCCATTCTTCAGGATATAAACTTCCACAAAACGCATTTCTCCAAATACAATCCAGTATTCGCCAACACCGGCTTCTTCATAGACGCTGTATTTGTATTGTGTATCCCTCTTTACATCTTTCCCAGCTACAATCTCTATCACAAAGTCAGGCGTACCAAATACTGCTTTGTCTTCGATGATTTTTGGATCACAAATCACACATATATCTGGTTGGACAACTGTAGTGGACTTGGTTCGTTTTTTATTTTCAATGGGTAATACGACATCGATAGGCGCATTGAAAATTTTACATTTTTGTCCTTCTAATTGTTGTCGCAATCTGTAAAAAATATTTCCGTTAATAATTTGATGTTTTGTCCTTGGCGCAGGACTCATCCTGAATATCTTACCTCGAATGATTTCTACCATCTCATCAATTTCGAGTTTTAGATAGTCGCCGTAAGTATATACTTTGTTATAATCGATTACTGGTTCGTCAACTTCATCGATCTTTGATTCTTCCACTGTTTTGTAATCTTTCATGGCTAATATGGTTGATAATTATGCAAATATAGGGGAAAGTTTTTATTTTATTATCAAAGAAGATCAAGTGATCCTGAAAGATATCGGAGACCATGTTAGACTGTTTTTATGCGTTAACTATTAGCTTTTAGCTATTAGCGGTTAGCTACCTACTAATTTCTTCGAGCTACCAGCTAATGGCTAATGGCTTCTACTAGTTACGCCCCATAAGGCACCCAGATATTTTTAATCTCTGTCGCATGCCTTAGGAATTCTGCACCTTCACCCTGAGATCTGTCATACCAGTTGCGGTACTTACCAAAATTGACCCAGGTGCGTTTCAGATTATCAGTGGACAGAAGTTCTACGTCTTTACTCCCCTGTTCTGAACCAAAATACCAGATACCATCTACGTCATCATGTTTGGCTAGTTCTTTGGTAAGTTCTTCTTTATGGCCTGTGACAATATTGACAGCCCCGGCAGGTACGTCGGATGTCTCCAGTATCTGGTAGAAATCAGTCACGGATAAGGGAGATAATTCTGAGGGTATGACCACTACACTATTTCCCATGGCCAATGTAGGAATAACAGTTGAAATAAATCCAAGCAGCGGAGCTTCATCAGGACATATGATGCCTATAACCCCTACCCTTTCAGGCATAGCCAGGGTCACATTTCGCGATGTGGTATGGTGCACATGTCCATCGTATTTGTCAGCCCAGGCTGCATAAAAGTAAATTCTTTCTATAGAGATGGATACTTCCTTCTCTGCTTCTGATTGGCTAACATTGGTCATTTGTACAATGCGGTCAGCAAATTCTTCCCCTCTGACAGACAGGTTTTCTGCTATGTAATACAATACCTGTGCTTTGGCATGACCTGTCATTTCGCTCCATGCCGTGCAGGCATGAGCAGCCTCCACGGCATTTCGTAAGTCTTTACGGTTGCCTTTTGGTACCTCAGCGATATGATGTCCAAATTTGTCTTTTATAATGATACTGTTGCCGCCATCGGGTCTGGTCTGTTTGCCGCCGATATACAATTTAGGTGTACGGTCTATAGCGGGCAGTGATTTTTTATCTTCTTTACCGTTTGGTTCGTGGGTTTTTACTTTGGCAGGTACATCGGTAAATGTAGCTTCTGCTTTGTGTTTGACATATTCATACAAGCCTTCTTTGCCTCCTTCACGTCCGAAGCCAGATTCTCTGTATCCACCGAATCCCGACGCCGCATCAAAGACATTGGTACAGTTAATCCACACGGTACCGGCCTTTATCTGGGGAGCAATATCAAGTGCCAGATTGATATTTTCTGTCCATAAACTTGCTGCAAGTCCGTATCTGGTATTGTTTGCCAGCTTGACCGCTTCGCCATGAGATCTGAAACTCATAGCGACCAGTACAGGGCCAAAAATTTCTTCCTGTGCGATGGTGGATGATGGGGCAACATTGGTAAACAAAGTAGGTGGATAAAAATATCCTTCCGTCGGGCATGCCCAGCTCGGCTGCCAGATCTCATTGCCTTCAATGACACCTTTTTGTACCAGATCTTCGATGACTTTGAGCTGGACAGGCGCAACGATGGCACCTATGTCTATACACTTGTCGAGAGAGTTGCCTACTCTCAGTGTCTCCATACGAGCTCTGATCTTTTTATATAATTTTTCTGCTATGCTTTCCTGTACCAGCAGTCTTGATCCGGCGCAACATACCTGACCCTGATTGAACCAGATGGCATCTACTACGCCTTCAACTACACTATCCAGATCTGCGTCTTCAAACACCATGAAGGGTGACTTACCCCCTAGCTCCAAAGATATTTTTTTGCCTGTACCAGCCGTGGCTTTGCGTATGATTTTGCCCACTTCAGTCGAACCTGTAAAGGCAATTTTTGAAACATCAGGATGATTCACTAGTGCAGCACCGGTAGTTCCGTGTCCTGTCACAATATTGACAACACCATCAGGAAGACCTATCTGCTTACAGATATCTGCAAAAAGCAAAGCAGTCAATGATGTGAATTCGGCTGGTTTGAGTACCACGGTATTACCCATGGCGAGTGCAGGGGCAATCTTCCAGGATAACATGAGTAATGGAAAATTCCAGGGTATGATCTGACCTATAACTCCAATTTCTTTATAGTCTTTCATCTCAGTATCCATTAGTTGTGCCCAGCCTGCATGATGATAAAAATGTCTGGCGACCAATGGAATATCAATATCTCTGGTTTCTCGTATTGGCTTGCCATTGTCCATCGACTCCAAAACGGAAAATAATCTGGCGTGTTTCTGGATTTGTCTTGCCAGCGCATATAAGTACCTGGCCCGGCCATGACCACCTATTTCTGTCCAGGATTTTAATGCTTTTTTTGCCGCTTTTACTGCATCATCCACATCTTTGGCACTGCCTTCTGAAACCAGAGCCAGCTTTTCCTTATTGGATGGGTTAATGCTTTCGAAATAATCTCCTGAAGAAGGTTTGACCCATTTACCATTGATAAACAATTGAAACTTGCGTTTGTGACTGTCCAGAAACGTCACACTCTCCTTGTTGCTTTCAGGAGCAGGACCGTATTCCATGGTTTGATATATTTCTTTTACAGACATTTGATCAGTTGTTTTATTGGTATGATGAGTTGAGTTTTATTTAATTGTTTTGTAAAGGATGATTACTGTTAACAGATTTCAGGCACCTAAGCCATCGGATGTCTGTATGAGGCAGAATATCTTCCGGTCACATAATGTTCCAGTTGTCTTTCAATATCTCCAAGTAAGCTGCTTGCCCCAATTCTGAACAGATCCGGCTGTAACCAGTCGTGACCCAGTTCTTCTTTCATCAGGATAAAATAATTGATGACATCTTTGGCTTTGGAGATACCACCGGCAGGTTTATAACCCACTTTAAAACCGGTCATTTCCAGATATTCTCTTATCATCCTTACCATGACCAAAGTCACCGGTAAGGTCGCATTTACCGTTTCTTTTCCGGTACTTGTTTTAATAAAATCTGATCCTGCCATCATAGCCACCATACTGGCTTTAGCTACTTTGGTATAGGTGGGTATTTCGCCGGTAGCAAGGATGGTTTTCATATGGGCTTCTCCGCAGGCTTTGCGACAGGCAGAGATTTCTTCATACAGAGATTTCCAGTCCGACTGCAGCACCAATGCTCTGCTGATGACTATGTCTATTTCCTTTGCTCCGGATGCTACGGATAATTCTATTTCTTTCAGTTTTTCAGGTAGGGATATCTGACCTGCAGGAAATCCGGTGGATACCGCTGCAACGGGTATATTGGTTCCTTTGAGCGCATCAACGGCAAATGGAATCAGATTGTGATATACGCATACGGCACCGGTTGTCAGTCCGGCATCTGTCATACCCATCGCTTCAAGCAGGTCTTTTCTCACGGGATTTTTGGCTTTAGCACAAAGTCGCAACACATTGCCCCTGGTGTCATCACCTGCAAGGGTGGTCAGGTCAATACATGAAATAGCTTTGAGCAACCAGGCTGCCTGCCACTCTTTTTTAACCGATCTTCTGGTTCCCATAGTAGCTGCTCTGCGCTCTACCGCGCTGCGATTAATATTGATACCTTCAAGCAGCGACGCATCGAATGGAATGCCTTCATTTCGCAAATGATGAGTCTGAGTGATGGAATGGGTGATTATCTTTTTATTTTTTATCATTTCAAAATGATTAATGAATATTATGACATGGTCTTGAATATTAACGGTTGTTTATGCGGCTTGGTTTCACTGTATGTATATGCAAGATCCATAAATTCTTCTGCTTTTTGGAATAATGAAGACATATTTGCATGTAACACCGCTAAAGTATCTCCCTTTTGGACAAAATCGCCGACTTTTCTGACAAGTATGATGCCCGCACTATAGTCAATTATACTTTCTTTGACTTCACGACCCGCACCCAGTTTTACAGTTGCCAGACCGACGTCCATGGCGCTCAGGTGTGATATAAAACCTGTGGATTTGCTTTTATATTCGTGTGTTAATGCTGACTTAGTCAATAAATCCGTTTGTCTCACCGTTTCCACATCACCACCCTGAGAAGTTACCAATTCTACAAATTTATTAAAAGCTTTCCCATTTTCAATCAAAGCTTTTAATTCCAGTATTCCTTCCTCATGATTGGTTACATGACCTGCCAGCATCAGCATATGGCTACCCAATTCGAGACATAACCTGGTGAGGTCTTCCGGTCCATGACCTCTCAGCGTGTCTATGGCTTCTTTTACTTCAAGCGCATTGCCTACAGCAAATCCCAATGGCTCTTCCATTCCGGAAATAACGACTACCAATTTTTTGTCCATTCTTTCGGCAGTAGCAATCATGATACCTGCCAATTTTTCAGCATCTGCTAAAGTCTTTATAAATGCGCCATCACCCAATTTCAGGTCAATGACTATGGCGTCGGCTCCGCATGCCAGTTTTTTACTCATCACGCTGGAAGCTATCAATGAAATATTATCGACAGTGCCTGTAACGTCACGCAAAGCGTAAAGCTTTTTGTCCGCCGGCACCAAAGTGGCGTTCTGACTGCAAATGGCTATTCCGTGTGATTTAACTTTATTTATAAATTCAACA